>NZ_JALQCK010000028.1:0-121054 GCF_030464835.1 Paraburkholderia sp. WS6 | reverse complement strand
GAAGTGAATTCCGCTCAGCGTTACAGAACTATGTATTCCTTGCTGGGGGGAATAACTGAGCGCCGGGTTTATTTCTGGTGGCGTCGAATCTGCGCAAGCGCCCTCCGCTAATAAATCCCCATCGCCCCTCAATACTCCGCACCATCGAAACCAGCCGTGGCCTTGAGGGGCGGCTCCGCTGCCGAAAGACGCCGCCCATCCACCGTCCAGGCGCGAAAATTCGTAGCTTTTTTGATTTTCTGGTGGCGGCGCAGGCAACCTGGTGGATCCTTGCGTTACTGAGCTCCCCAGGAAGGCACCCTCATGCAATCCCACGACGACGACCTCACCCATTTCGAAGCCCACGGCGCAGCCCCGCTGCCGGTCTCGAACGACCACGGCTACGTCGAGCACGAAGGCGCGCGAATCTGGTACGCGTCCTATGGGACCGGCAAACCGGTGATCCTGCTGCATGGCGGTCTGGGGCACAGCGGCAACTGGGGATATCAGGTCCCGGCGCTGGTCGGCTCGGGGCATCGCGTGGTGGTCATCGACAGCCGCGGCCATGGCCGCAGCACCCGCGATGCGCGTCCCTATATGTACGAGCTGATGGCCTCCGACGTTCTGGCCGTGATGGACACGCTGCAGCTCGACCGGGCCGCGATAGCCGGTTGGAGCGACGGCGCGTGCGTGGCCCTGGTGTTGGCCCGCCAGGTCCCCGAGCGGGTTGCAGGCGTGTTTTTCTTCGGCTGCAACATGGATCCGAGCGGGACGAAGAAATTCGTGCCGACGCCGATCATCGATCGCTGCTTCGGAAGGCATGCCAAAGACTATGCGCAACTCTCGGCAACGCCGGACGACTTCGACGCATTTGTCGGCGCGGTCAGCGAAATGATGAGAACCCAGCCCAACTACTCCGCGCGCGATCTGGCCGGGATTCGAGTGCCGGTTGCCATCGTCCAGAGCGAGCACGACGAATTCATCAAGCCGGAACACGCCGACTATCTCGCCCGCACCATTCCCGGCGCGAAGTTGATTCTTTTGCCTGGCGTGAGCCATTTCGCGCCGCTGCAACGGCCGGATGAGTTCAACCGCGTGCTGCTAGCGTTTCTAGGCCAGGTTCTTTCCTGAACAGAACGATCACGGGCGCAGCCGCGCTCTGCCCCGAATGCGCCCTGCCCCACTATTTGGCCAACCCGCCAAAATTTCACGATGTGGCATGAGCCCTTGCTTCGTAAAAAATCGTGGTGCGTGGCACAAATTCGCCATTTCGCAATGCCGCCCCACGTTGCACATCGCAAAATGACGACGACAAGCCTTTATTTTTAAACGATATTTTTTGATCGAAAGAACCGTCTAACAGCCCCTTGCGCCGAGACCCACTGACGTAGACTCTTTTACAAGAGCCGGCGCTTCATGTGGTGCAGCGAAATAGACGGGACGAAAACGCAGTGGCAGTGTGTCCCCCCGCTCCATGCATGAAGCCGCCGCGGCGCAGCGGTTTTTAAATGGCAATTGGGAGACTAAAAATGAAAGGCTTTCGCTTTGGATCGACCCAGGGAGCGTTCTACATTTTGCCGGGCCAGGGCGGTTGGGAGGCAACCTACGGCAACGAGACGCTCGGTGAATTTTCCAGCCCGCAACAGGCAGCCGATGAAGTCGCACGCGGCCTGACCTGCCCGCAGTTGACCGAAATCGACACGTCGACGCTCGACATTCCAGAAAAACTCAGCGATTGGGAAATCGTTCACGTGTGAGGGCAGGCATGACCGCCACTCACGTATGCGTAGAAACGACGATGGCGCTCCTGAGGAGCGCCATCGTCTTGTTTGCTGCTTACTTCAGTGCCTGCTTCGGTACCTTGAGGAACAGCCTCAGTACCTCATTCGGCACGTCATTCCGACCATTAAGCGACCGCGTCCACAATCTTGTTCAGCGTGGCGCTCGGGCGCATGGCCTTGCTCGTCAGTTCGACATTCGGACGGTAGTAACCGCCGATATCCACCGGCTTGCCTTGCGCTGCACCCAGCTCTTCGATGATCTTCGCTTCGTTGTCGGCCATCGCCTTTGCCACGCCGGCGAACTGCGCCTGCAAGGCAGCGTCTTCGGTTTGCGCAGCGAGCGCCTCAGCCCAGTACATCGCCAGGTAGAAGTGGCTGCCGCGGTTGTCGATACCGCCAACCTTGCGCGCCGGCGACTTGTCGTTGTCGAGGAACTTGCCCGTTGCCTGATCCAGCGTCCTGGCCAGAACCTGCGCCTTCGGGTTGTGATACGCGCCGCTCAGGTGTTCCAGCGAAGCCGCCAACGCCAGGAATTCGCCGAGCGAGTCCCAACGCAGGAAACCTTCTTCGACCAGTTGCTGAACGTGCTTCGGCGCCGAACCGCCTGCGCCCGTTTCGAACATGCCGCCACCAGCCATCAGCGGGACGATCGAGAGCATCTTCGCGCTGGTGCCCAGTTCCATGATCGGGAACAGGTCGGTCAGGTAGTCGCGCAGCACGTTGCCGGTGACCGAAATCGTGTCCTTGCCGGCGCGGATGCGCTCGATCGAGAACTTGGTTGCTTCGACCGGCGTCATGACGCGGATATCCAGACCGCTGGTGTCGTGGTCCTTCAGGTATTGCTCGACCTTTTTGATGATCTGGGCGTCGTGCGCGCGCGCTGCGTCCAGCCAGAAAATCGCCGGCGTGTTGGTGGCGCGTGCGCGGTTCACCGCGAGCTTGACCCAATCCTGGACCGGCGCATCTTTGGTCTGGCACATGCGCCAGATGTCGCCCGCTTCAACCGCCTGCTCGATCAGCACCGTACCGGCTGCGTCGGTCACGCGCACCACGCCGTTCGCCGGAATCTGGAACGTCTTGTCGTGTGAACCGTATTCTTCAGCGGCTTGCGCCATCAGGCCGACGTTCGGCACCGTGCCCATCGTGACCGGGTCGAATGCGCCGTTCTTCTTGCAGTCTTCGATCACAGCCTGGTAGACGCCGGCGTAGCAACGGTCCGGAATCACCGCCTTGGCATCATGCAATGCGCCGTCCGCGCCCCACATCTTGCCCGACTCGCGAATCATGGCCGGCATCGAAGCGTCGACGATCACGTCGCTCGGCACGTGCAGGCTGGTGATGCCCTTGTCCGAGTTGACCATGGCCAGTTGCGGGCGTTGCGCGTATTGAGCCTTGATGTCGGCTTCGATCGCTTCGCGCGTTTGCTCCGGCAGGTCCTTCAGGCGCGCGTACAGGTCGCCGATACCGTTGTTCGGGTTGAAGCCGGCTTGCGCCAGCGCGTCAGCGTGCTTGGTCAGCACGTCTTTGTAGAACACCGAGACCACGTGACCGAAGATGATCGGATCCGACACCTTCATCATGGTCGCTTTCAGGTGCACCGAGAACAGCACGCCCTTGCTCTTCGCATCGGCGATTTCTGCTTCGATGAAGCTGCGCAGCGCGTTCTTGGAGAGCACCGAAGCGTCGATGATCTCGCCCGCTTGCACGGACGTCTTTTCTTTCAGGACCTTCGCCGAACCGTCGGCGGCGATCAGTTCGATCTTCACAGCGCCGGCTGCTGCGATCAGCGCCGATTTTTCGCTGCCGTAGAAATCGCCGCCGCTCATGTGCGCCACGTGCGACTTCGAGTCCGCGCTCCACGCGCCCATCTTGTGCGGGTGCTTGCGTGCGTAGTTCTTCACCGACAACGGCGCGCGGCGATCCGAATTGCCTTCGCGCAGCACCGGGTTCACCGCGCTGCCCTTGATCTTGTCGTAACGCGCCTTGACGTCTTTTTCAGTGTCGGTATTCGCCACGTCCGGATAGGGCGGCAGCTTGAAGCCCTGATCGCGCAGCTCGGTAATCGCGGCCTTCAGTTGCGGCACCGATGCGCTGATGTTCGGCAGCTTGACGATGTTCGCTTCCGGACGCGTGGTGAGTCCACCCAGTTCCGCCAGATCGTCGGAACCCTTCTGTTCCGCGGTCAGGTAGTCCGGAAATGCAGCGATGATCCGGCCGGCAAGCGAGATATCGCGCGTTTCAACGATCACGTCGGACGAGCGCGTGAACGCCTTGACGATCGGCAGCAGCGAATAAGTCGCCAGAGCAGGCGCTTCGTCGGTCAGGGTGTAGATGATCTTCGGCGATGTGGACATGTTTGATGCTTTGCTTGGTGAAGTGTTAGACAGAGCGTTGGTGGCGCTGAGCCGCGGGGTGGCGACAAAGCAGCAAGAACGCAGCGCGACCCACGGCACTACTTTTTACGGCCCGACCGTGAGTATATGCGTGTTTTCCAGTACTCGCTGCGAAACAAACATGCCGCCGCCACGCCCCGCACAGGGTCAAGCCCCGCCAGATAAGGCTTTGAGCCGAATGTCCTATGCCTTAAGACAGATGTCTTATAGATGACTTGCGATGCGAAATTGGCAATTGTTAATGCGAATCAGATGCATTACTATTCGTATGAAGTCGCAGTTTGAACCATCCGTTTAACAACCACTCGCTCGAAACTGGCCGTTTCGCACATCTTTGGTGCGCGGCGGCGTCACGCTGCCTAACTCAAACAACATGCAGAATTCATTTGTCGCGGGACGCCCAGCGCGCCCAACCTTTTTGCGCGGCCACCGCCGTACTCCGTCGCTACTCAGTGCGGGGCTCCTCGTCAGCGTCGGCTTATCGTTGTCTACGCTGTCGTCCTCGGGATGGGCGCAGGTCGCGGCAAGCGACACGGCCGCCACCCTGCCCGCCGTGAGTGTGTCGGCAACGAAAGACACAACCGTGGCGCAGGCCGACACCGTCAGCGCCGGCGCACTGGGCTCGCGCAAACAGGTCGACACGCCGTTTTCGACGCGCGTAGTGACGAGCGACGAGGCGCAGGACCTGATGGCGGCAACCGCCAACGATCTGTTCAAGTACGACCCGGCGGTATCGGCCATCAGCGAAAACGCCATCAGCGAAAACGCGATATTCGCCGTGCGCGGCATGCCGATCGACACGCTGAACAGCATCAAGGTCGACGGCCAGACCTTCCCCTCGTGGGACACCGATCTCTCGCTCGAGCCGTTCGAGCAGGTCGAATTGCTCAAGGGTCTGTCCGGTTTCATGTATGGCTTCGGTTCGCCGGGCGGCATCGTCAATTACGTGCTGAAACGCCCGACCGACGATCCCTACCGTAGCATCTCGATCGGCTACAAGTCGGCTGGCGTCTTCAGCGAGGCGGTCGATCTGGGTGGCCGCTTTGGCAATGACAACCGCTTCGGCTACCGCCTGAACCTCGTCAACGAAGACGGCAACACCGCGGAAGATCACGGTCACATCCGCCGCCAGGTAGCCTCGCTCGCGTTCGACTTCCGCATTACGCCGGACCTGACCTTTACCGCCGACGCCTTCTATCAGAAGCGCAAAACCAACGGCACACTATTCGGCCTGATGTTCGGCAGCGGCCTCGGCATTCCCGACGCAAGCACAGTCACCCACGCGCTGACGCAACCGCAGAATTACTATCAAACCGAGATGGCTTCGTTCGGCACGGGGCTTGATTACCGCCTCTCCGAGAACTGGCATGCGAACGTGAAGTACCGCTTCGCCAAGGAAAACCGCACCAATTCGGACAGCTTCCTGTTCGTGACCGATAACGCGGGCAACTACTCGAACACGCTTTATGCGGCGATGACGCGTTACTTCTATCAGAACGTCGACGCGATGGTGCAGGGCAAATTCAACACCGGCAGCATCAAGCACGACGCCGTGATCGGCGCGGGTTTCGAGACGCAAACCAGCGAGTACAGCAACAGCGAAGGCTGGAATAACGGCTACTTCCTCGGCAACGGCAACCTGTACAACAGCACGCTGTTGACCAACGATGAAGTCAGCATCGGCTCGGATCTCTATCGTCAGCAGCGCACCACGCAGGCCGCCGTGTACGCGAGCGATACGGTGCAGCTCACATCGCGTCTGTCCGCCCTGGTCGGCGTGCGTTACACGCAATACCGCGAGCACGTGTACGACACGAGCGGCGCCGTATCGTCACAGTACAGCGCGGATCCGGTCACGCCAACCTTCGCGCTGATGTTCAAGACCGACCCGTATTCGACGGTGTACGCGAGCTATGTCGAATCGTTGGAACAGGGTGGCGCGGCCTCGAACACCAACCTCAATTACCCGGACACATTCGGCCCGCTGAAGAGCAAGCAGTACGAAGTCGGCTTCAAGACGGACCACAGCAAGTGGGGCGCCAATCTTGCGCTGTTCCGTGTCGATCAGGGCTACAACTATACGAACTCGGCCAACATCTTCGTGCAGGACGGCACGAAGCGCTATACCGGCGTCGACGCAAGCGGCTGGCTCGCGCTGACGAGCGAATGGCGCGTGATGGGCGGCGTGATGTGGCTCGACACGAAGGCGGTCGACGTGGACGACGCCAGTGTCGAAGGCAAGCGCGTGTATGGCGCGCCGAGATTCACCGTGACCGGCCGGATCGAATACAACCCGTCATATCTGCGTCCGCTGACGCTGGCGTTCGGCGGCAAGTACGTCGGCAACCAGGCGGTCGACGCGGCCAACACGCAGTTCGTTCCGGCTTATGTCACGTACGATTTGAGCGGCCGATACGAGACGAAAATCGCCGGCAAGGATGTGACTTTCCGTGCGGGGATCAACAATCTGTTCAACCGCCGCTACTGGACCACCGCGTGGGGCTATTACGTGGCACCTTCGCCGACACGAACTGCCGTGGCTAGCGCTACGTTGCAATTCTAGGCATTGCGTACAAACGGAGGCACGCCCGCAGCGGCAGCGGGAGTGCGCCCCCTCGTCAGTTCGCTGGGGGCGCTCCGAGCATTGCGGGAATCTCGGCAACGAGCGCATCAATCGCGCAGCGCGTCTTCAACGCAAGATACCGGCTCTTCGGCCACACAACGTTGATCTCCTGTGAAGGTCGAAAACAATTCTCCATCACGGTCTGCAACTGACCTGTTGCCTCAAAACGCGCGAGCAGCCAGCTCGGTAGCCACGCCAGTCCGAAGCCCGCAATCGCGGCATCCACGATCCCCTGCATATCGTCAAAGCTAAGCTGCGGCACGACATCCGCGCGGCGGATTTGCCCATCGACATCGAGCACATTCCACGGCTCGATAACCCCGTTGCGTGAATAAGCAATGATCGTGTGCCCGTGGAATTCAGCCACACGGCCCGGCGTGCCGCAGCGCGCCAGATACGCCGGCGCGGCGCCAATACTTGCATACTGAACACCGAGCCGCCGCGCCGCGAGACTCACGCTATCGACCAGTGGACCGATCCGCACGACGAGATCGAAGCCCTCTTCCACGACATCCACAAAGCGGTCCGCGACCGAAATGTCGATCTTCAATTGCGGATGCCTGCGCGCAAGCCCAAGCAGCACCGGCGCTACACAATGATGACCGAAGGCCTGCGGTACGCTTACCCGCAGACGTCCTTTCGGTTCGCGACGCCCCGAGTCCAGATCGGCTTCGGCGGCCTCGAGTTCAGCCAGCGCGCGCACGCAACGGTCGTAATACGCTTGCCCGGCCTCGGTGAGACTCTGGCTGCGCGTCGTGCGATTGAGCAGACGCACGCCGAGACGCTTTTCGAGCCGCACGATGACTTTGCCGACCGCCGAGCGTGTGAGGTCCATGCGTTCGGCAGCCAACGCGAAACTGCCCGTCTCAACCACACGCACGAACGTTGTCACGCCGTCGAGAATGTCGCTCATACCCTCACCTTATTGGTTCCGTGGAGGACGCATTTCCGGGATTTATTCGCGTCAATAGGGACTTATATTCCCTCTATATTACACAGTCCATGGTGGCCAAAGCCATCGACTATCGAGGTGAATTCCTATGTCCAGGTCCAGAAACGCGCCGCCGTCCTACGACGAAGGTTCCCAGACGGTTATCGCAGAAGAACATCCATCAAGCTTGTCGGACACGCGGGCAGCCGACGCCCTTTCGAGCAACGCCGCGCAATCTACGGCTCGCTTCTCCATCCGCAAAAACACTTTGGCGTTGGGCGCCGTGTGCCTGGCTTCACTGATGTTCGGCCTCGAAATCTCCAGCGTGCCGGTGATCCTGCCGACGCTCGAGCGCGTCCTGCATGGCGACTTCAAGGGCATGCAGTGGATCATGAATGCCTACACGCTCGGAGTGACGACGGTGCTGATGGCAACTGG
Source organism: Paraburkholderia sp. WS6 (assembly GCF_030464835.1). Lineage (NCBI taxonomy): Bacteria > Pseudomonadati > Pseudomonadota > Betaproteobacteria > Burkholderiales > Burkholderiaceae > Paraburkholderia > Paraburkholderia sp. WS6. The sequence continues at coordinate 112,909 of NZ_JALQCK010000028.1, read as the reverse complement.
CGCGCTGGCGGACCAATTCGGCCGCAGACGTATTTTCGTCATCGGGATCGCGCTGTTCGGCCTCACCTCGCTGATCTGCGGTTTCGCGCAGAGCGTACCGACGTTGATCGTCGCGCGCCTGCTGCAAGGCGCGAGTGGCGGCGCGATGCTGATCTGCCAGGTCGCCGTGCTCTCGCATCAATTTAGTGAAGGACCTGAGCGCGTCCGGGCCTTCAGCGCATGGGGCATTATTCTCGGCATCGGGCTTGGCTTTGGACCGATCATCGGCGGGATGATCGTTGCGGTATCGGGATGGCAATGGGTCTTCTGGATCCACGCCCTGCTTGCCGCCATCACGTTGACGCTCGTTTTCGGCGGCGTCCAGGAGTCGCGCGATCCGCACGCGCACACGCTCGATGTGGCCGGCATCATCACGCTTTCGCTGGCGGTGTTCGGACTCACGTACTACATCACACAGGGCTCGGATCTTGGTTTCGCGAGTCTTCGCGCGATCCTGATTCTGGTGGCAACGGCCGTCGCCTTCATTGCCTTTCTATGCGCTGAGCGACTCAGTGCGCGCCCGATGTTCGACTTCTCCGTATTCAGGATCCGGAAATTTTCCGGCGCGCTGATGGGCTCCGCGGGGATGAACTTCAGCTTCTGGCCGTTCATGATCTATCTGCCGATCTATTTCCAGATCGGCCTCGGCTACGACAGCGTGAGCGCCGGTCTTGCGCTACTCGCGTACACGCTGCCGACACTGTTATTTCCGCCGCTCGGTGAACGTCTTGCGCTGCGTTATGGATCTGGAATCGCGATACCTGCAGGCCTGTTTACGATCGGTCTTGGCTTCATGTTGATGAAATACGGCAGTAACGTCCCGCATCCCGGCGTGTGGACCATGTTGCCGGGTTGCATCCTCGCCGGCGCCGGCCTCGGCCTCACCAACACGCCTGTCACCAATACGACGACCGGTGCGGTTCCGGCGGAGCGGGCGGGCATGGCATCCGGGATCGATATGAGCGCGCGCATGATTACGCTTGCGATCAACATCGCGTTGATGGGGGCGATCCTGGTTGGCGGCATCCTGGTCAATCTGAGGGCGAGACTTCCTGCGACGCTCGACACCGCCCCGCTCGGACGACTGGCGGAGAAGATTGCCGCAGGAGACGTCGAAGCGGTCAGACGTGGAATCCCTGCACTCGCTACACTGGACCCATCCGGAACCGCCGTTCACGCCGCGCTAATAGACGGCTTTGGCTGGGTGATGCTCTATGGCGGCGCCGGAGTCTGGGTACTTGCCGCGCTGAGTTTTGTGATTTCAGGAAGTGCCTCGAGAAGGCTGAGAAAAATAGAAACGGTCCCGACGCAACAGTCCGTTCGATGCGACTCCTGCTAAATGCCAACGGTCAATTGACGTTCGGCGTCAAAGTGCACCGCTAGCACCTTGATAGGCTCGAGAAGCAGTTCGCAACGCTCAGCGCAACCGCAAGGCGGTTTTGCATTTCCACAAGGCCGCAAGACTCAGTGCACCGAGAAATGCCAGGTACAACGCAGGTGAAAGCTTGTTGCCGGTGAGTTGAATTAGCGAATCAACTATCAACGGCGCGAACCCGCCGAAGACGGTTACACCGATGTTGTAGCTGACTGCCATGCCGGTAGCGCGTGTTTCTTTCGGAAAGGCGTCTGCCATCAACGCGGGCAGCGCGCCAAAATACACGGCTTTCAGCAGACCGATCCACGCCATCATTGCCATTAACGCGCCCAGGTTCGGATGACGGATCAATGCGGCAAACACCGGGTAGATCGACAAGGTGAAGATCACGCCAGAGCCCGCCATCAAGCGAATTCGGCCCACCCGATCGGAGAGGAGACCAATGAACGGTGGTACGAACATCAGAATTGCACCCGTTAACACGGTCGCGGTGAATCCGAAGCTCGCCGGCATATGGAGCTGCTTGACCGCAAAGGTCGGGATATAAAGAATCACGTAGCTCGTGCCGGTCGACACGGCCAACACACCGATCGAGAGCAGCATGCGCAGTTTCTGTTGCGCTAGAACAGTCCTGACAGGCGTACGCGCAACAGGCGATTTGTCCAGGTTACGCTCCTCCGTCATCTGTTTGCGAAGGTACAGCCCGATTGGCCCGATCAGAATTCCAAAGAGAAACGGAACGCGCCAGCCCCATGATTCCGTGGATGCAGTGTCCAGGGTGCTGGTCAGCACCGCGCCGAACGCTGCGGCCAGTAGATAACTGAGTCCCTGACTCGCGAACTGGAAGCTCGCCATAAATCCGCTTCTGTGCGGTGCCTGCTCAACCAGAAACGCGGTCGTACTGCCAAACTCGCCGCCTGCGGAAAAGCCCTGCAGCAGCCGGGCAGCAAGCACGGCGATAGGTGCAGCCATGCCGATTGACGCGTATCCCGGCATGACGGCGATCGTGAGTGTGCCGACCATCATCATCATGATTGATACCAGCATCGACGCTTTCCGGCCGTGCCGGTCGGCGTAGGAGCCAAGTGCCAGAGCACCAATGGGTCGCACAAGATAGGAAATACCGAAAGTGCCAAGTGTGACCAACAGCGATACCGCAGGACTCGATGCCGGAAAGAACGTCTTCGCAATTGTCGTTGCAAAGAATCCATAAATCAGGATATCAAGCCATTCCAGAGCATTTCCGATAGTCGCAGCAAATATGGTTAGATAGAACCTAGTCTTCGTCGGCTGAGAAAGAAGGCTGGTGCTCAAGCTTGCGGGTGTATCCATGACATGCTCCATAAGGGCTTAGCAGTGAACCTGCGGGCCATACACCCGATGTGGTCAATAACCGGTCGCCACGTTGCATAGGACTACTGCTCGGAGAACAGCAAAGACTCGCTCGATCCCGATCCGAATTCCCAACGCCTCGTCCGTATCGATTCGGTAGCGCATGTGCAAGACGGGCTGCCCGTGAACACCGCCGAGCCAATCCAGTTCCTCTGGCACACTGGACCACAACAACAGTTGCACGGCCCGGGATAGCTGGCGCATCGATTTTGTGGCATCCCCCGTCGCCGTAGCTCCGGAGAATGTCTCGTGTTCGCTGGATTCGATCCATGCTCGATGCAGAGATACAGGCTCGGGAATTCGCAGCATCGAGACCTGAGACACGGCGGCGAAACGCTGCGCCAGCGCGTGTGCAACCGAAGTCGGAATGCTCCCGTCGACGACGATGCACAGTTGCGTGAATTCCGATGCCCGCAGTATCCAATACCAATCCGCGCCCGACATATCGTGTGAATCCAGGCTACCCATTGCACCCTCCGGAAAGGCCAACGTCGCTTCAAAACACCTGACAAGCCGGACCCGCGCTCTAATTCAAATTCTAAAGAATTTGATCCGAAATCAAATTGCGAAAAAAATTTCCCATACTTACTTTAAGAAACATCGCCACGATGTTTATGCATGAGAATTTTGCGTAGATGCATATTCACGCAACAAAAAAACGCGAATCAACTGGACCCATGCCACTCACGCATGCCGGCATGCTGCTTCGCACGACTGTCGTCGCATCTTCCTCAACCCAGTGACGTGGCAAGACCCGCGCCGCCGTCGAGCTTGAAGAACAAAGTTCAAAGTTAAGCGGATCTCGACACCTGGAGCCTGGTGCCTGTAGTAAAGCGATCCGAATCTGGTACAACTGACGTCTGCCTGCCCACCCGCGATAGCGAATGGTGGAATCTGGATTCTGAACGTTTGAAGTACCGATCTTGCTGGAGTAATCAATGGCCAGTGCTGACCTGCAGGTGAAATGATGAACGCATTCCGGTTTCAAACCGTGCCGACGATGGTCGTCGAATTTGGCGCAGCGCGTCGTCTCGGCGCTTTGCTGCGCGCGCAATTTCCGTCGCTCACACGCTTGTGCGTGGTGACGGATGGGTTTCTTCACCAGAGTGGGCTGCTGAATCCGGCGCTCGCCGATCTCGCGGCACACGGCTGGAATGCCACAGTGATCGACGACGTGATCGCCGATCCGCCCGAGCACATCGTGCTCGAGGCGACGTCGCGCGCGCGTGAGGCCGGCGCTGAGATCGTGCTGGGACTCGGCGGCGGTTCGTCGATGGACGTGGCGAAGCTGATCGCCGTGCTGGCTCCGCAACAAGAGCAGGCGCTCACCGACATGTACGGCGTGAACAAGATCACCGTGTCGCGTTTGCCGCTCGTGCAGATGCCGACCACGGCAGGCACCGGCTCCGAAGTCACGGCCGTGTCGATCGTGACGGTGGGCGAGGCGAAGAAGATGGGCGTGGTCGCGCCGCAACTGGTCGCCGATCTGGCGATTCTCGACGCGGAACTCACGCTCGGACTGCCGGTTGCCGCGACCGCGGCAACCGGCGTCGACGCGATGGTTCACGCGATCGAGGCGTACACGTCCGCGCATTTGAAAAACCCGGTGTCCGACATGCTGGCGGTGAAGGCGCTCGAACTTCTGTCACGCAATCTGTTGCCCGCATGCGAGAACGGCCAGAATCGCGCGGCACGCGAAGCGATGCTGCTTGGCGCGGCGTTCGCCGGCCAGGCGTTCGCCAATTCACCGGTGGCCGCGGTGCATGCGCTCGCGTATCCGATCGGTGGCATTTATCACGTCCCGCACGGTCTTTCGAATGCGCTTGTGCTGCCGCACGTGTTGCGGTTCAACGCCGAGGCGGCGGCGCATCTGTACGCGGAACTCGCGGACGTGGTCGTGCCGGGTATCACGGGCAGTGCCGAAAGCAGGACGCAGGCGTTGATCGAACGGCTCGAACAGATGATTGCCGCGACCGCGATTCCGGCCCGGTTGCGCGATGTCGGCATCGAACGTAGCGGACTCGAACGGATGGCGAGCGACGCGATGCTGCAAACGCGGCTTCTGGTGAACAACCCCCGGCCTGTTACTGAGGCCGATGCGTTAGCGATCTATACCGCTGCGTTTTAATCGGCGAAAGGCGTAATTGAGGGCGGGAATCGCTGCGGTGTTTGGCGGCGGCTCCGCGCCGTTACGCCCGCCGGACGCGTTACGTAGCATGTACGTGGAACACGGCGCAGCCACTTCAGGCTGAATCGTGTTTTTGATGCGGTAAATTCTTCATATCATAATATCTTCAACCATATATACGCTGAATCACCGAGATGAAGCCATAACTCGCATTTGGCGCGCAACTTGCGGTGTCAACCCCGCCAATAGTCGTTCAACGGGGACATCATGCAAAAATTCACCGGTCGGACAGCCATCGCTGTCGCGACATTTACATTACTCGCGCTCTACGGTTGTGGATCGACCCTTAACACGCCCAGCGGGCTTGGTGGCGGTGGACTAGGCGGCACTTCGGGCAGCTCGGGTTCAAGCTCCGGCTCCAGTTCTGGTTCCAGCTCTGGCACCAGCAGCTCCGGTACCAGCAGTTCCAGCAGTTCCAGCAGTTCTAGCAGCTCCAGCAGCTCGGGCGCCTCCTCGACCCCTCTCGGCACCGTCGTCACCCAAGTCAGTAACGTCATCACTGCCGTGGGCACGGGTATCGCCGACACGGGTTCCACGATCACCGGCACCTCAGTCCCCGGCGTCAACGGCGCAACGACTGCGAATCTCGGCGCCGCCATCACCGATCTCGGCAACGGCGTCAACGTGCTCGGCAACGGCGTGGCCACAGGTCTGGGCACGCTGGGCAGTTCGACCAATCCGCTTGGCCCGACCCTGACCTCCACATCGGGTCTCGTTACCAATGCAGGCGCGGCCGTTACCGCGGTCGGCGGTGTGGTGACGAGTCTCGGAACCGGGCCTCTTGCGCCGCTCGCACCCGTTACGTCGACCTTGGGTACCGTTGTCGGCGGCGTGGGTGACGGCGTCGTCAAAGTTGGCTCGGGATTGAACTCGGCGCTGACCAGCGCGCCGGTTCAACAGGTCGAAACCCAACTGAGCACGGTTATCAACCCGATCACCCTCGCCGTCTCGAATACGACGCAGACCATCGGCAACACCACGGGCCTCGGCGCGCCGCTCAACGGCTTGCTGGGCACCATCGCCAACGGACTCGATTCGGCCGGTCAGCAAGTGTCCGGCGCGACGGGTAATCAGGTGGGTAAAGACGTCGGCGGCGTAGTGAGTCAGCTTGGCAACACGGTCACGAGCGCAGGCGGACTGCTAACGGGCGCGACGACCAACCCGTTGGCGCCGATCGCCGGCCTGCTGGGCCCGCTTGGCGGACTGGGTGGATCGGGTAGCGGCCTTAGCATCCCGCCGCTGACCGGCCTGATCGGCAACCTCGGTTCGCTCGGTGGGACCGGCAGCAGCGGTAATCCGCTCGCGCCGATCACCGGACTCCTCGGCGGCCTGGGTTCGCTCGGCGGCACCTCTGGCGCCGGCAGTCCGCTCGCGCCGGTCACCGGACTTCTCGGCAACCTGGGTTCGCTCGGCGGCACTTCAGGCGCCGGCGGTCCGCTCGCACCGGTCACGGGTCTCGTCACGTCGTTGACCTCGACGCTGGGTGGCGCCGCGGGCCAAAACTCACCGCTCGCGCCCGTCACCGGTCTCGTGACGGCGCTGACTTCGACGCTGAGTGGGGCATCATCCGGTAAGGCCTCGCCGCTCGCGCCGGTCACGGGCCTCGTGACCGGCCTGACCGGCAACGCGGGCAGTGCGGGGAGCGGTTCGACCAGCACGAATCCGCTGGCGCCGGTGACGAACCTCGTCACCGGATTGCTGGGTGGTGTCGCAGGTAAATAAGCGGTAATCAGCACAGCGGTCGGGACTTAAAAAATCAGAAGCCCGGCCGCTATCTATGTCATGACTACGAGGATGACATGAACTCCACTCTGGATAACGTAGCGCACGTGCAGGAGCAGCGGCCGCGTTCGGCGACGCCGTTTTCCGTCGGCCTGCTTGGCATCGCCGTCGGCCTTCTGACGCTCTGGCTGCTACGCGACAGTACCGCGCTGGATGGCGCGCGCCGCAGCACCGCCGCCTGTCTCGCGATCATCGCGACGATCGCCCTATACGAGCTGTTCGTCGCACGCGTGTATCTACGCCCAAGCGCCGGACTGACCGGTCAGGCGGTTCGGCCGCTCAGTGTCGCGCGTGTGAGTTTGCGTCTTGCCGCGCTGGCTTCCGTGTATGTCGGCATCGGTGTGCTCTACTGGCTCTTGCCCGAGTATCACGGCACGTTCTATAACCCCTTCTGGTCTCTGATCCTCACGCTCGCACCGTATCTGATCGTGGCCGCGCCGTTTTACTTTGCGTGGATGGACAGGCGTCAACGCGAAGTCGACGATGCCTATATGTTGTGGGGCCGCCTCGTATTCCTCGGACAGCGCCCAGGCAACTGGAAGCCCGTGCGTGAAATGCTCGCCGGCTGGATGGTGAAAGCGTTCTTCCTGCCGCTGATGATCACCTATCTTTCCACCGATGCGGACCATATCGGCGCATCGCTTGCGACCGCCATGAACTCGCCGTTCTCACTGGCGACGTTCAGGTTCATGTACGACCTGTCCTTCACGATGGATCTGATGTTCGGCACGGTAGGTTATCTGTGCACACTGCGCATCCTCGATACCCACGTGCGCAGCGCGGAGCCGACCACGCTCGGCTGGCTGGTTGCACTTCTCTGTTATCAGCCGTTCTGGTCGCTGATCTCGGCCCAGTACATGCACTACCAGGGCGCGATGTTCTGGGACAACTGGCTGATATCCGTGCCCATTGTCCGAATCATCTGGGGCACCGCGATCATCGCCCTGGTCTTCTGCTACGCGCTTTCCACCATCGCATTCGGATTGCGATTTTCGAACTTGACCAATCGCGGCATCATCACGTCGGGCCCTTATCGCTTCACGAAGCATCCCGCCTACATCACGAAGAACCTCTCGTTCTGGATGGTCTCGGTGCCGTTCATCGAACCCATGGGCTGGCAAGTCGCGCTCACGCACTGCTTCGCGCTGGCGTGCGTCAATCTGCTGTATTTCATGCGCGCCAAAACCGAGGAGCGGCACCTGATGAACGATCCCGACTATCGCGCCTACGCAGAATGGATCGCGCGGAACGGGCTGTTCGCCAGGATCACACGTGCGTTTCAATAAGATGTTTATGCTATGAATGCGGTCGAGTGCGTCTATTGCAGCGCACCATTCTTCAGCGGCGTGACGATGGCGATGAGCTTCTTTGACCACCGGCAAGCAGTCGCCGGTGGAAGCAGACGATAGCGCCAGTTGCCGATTTTCCGCGAGCAGTGGGTGCTCGCCTCAACGACATCGCACGCGGGACGTTACGTAACGTCCTCTGCCGTGGTCACGAGTCGCGGCTTGGCGCCAGCACATTCGCCAGCCCGGCCTTCGGGCGAGAGAACAGGAAGCCTTGCGCTAACGCTTCTGGCCATGACGCGCTCAACCATTGCAACTGTGCTTTGGTCTCCACACCATTCACCACGACCTGCACGTCAAGCGCGTGAAGCAGATCCAGTAACGCCGACATCACCACGCAGGCACGAGGATCGCGTGGAAGCGCTGCCATCAACTCAGGCGCGATCGTGACGGTGTCCACGTCGATTGCGCCGAGCAGTGCGAGCGAAGACGCGCCGTTGCCCCACTTGCCCAGCGAGATGCCGGTTCCCGCAGACCGAAGGTCGGCCGTCAAGGTACGCAAAGACAGCAGACGTGCTGCGTCTGCGCTATCGGGCACTTCGATTTCAAGCAGGTTGCCCGGCACGCCATACGATCGCGCGATGCGCGTGAGGTCGTCGGCAAACGATTCGAGCACGGCTACTTGCGCCGGCACCGTGATCGCGACCGGCAGCAGCGCCATCTTCGACGAGAGGCAGTCGCGCAGTTCACGGCACACGCCGTCGACGACGAACAAGGCCATCTCCAGCGCGACCTGCGGGTGTTCGAGCGGCATCATGAAAATGCCGGGAAGCAGCAGCCCGTAGTCGGGATGCGTCCATCGAACCTGCGCTTCGAGGCGCGCCAGCGCGCCGCCTGCCGCGCGATACGCCCCCTGAAACACGAGATGAAACTCACCCGAGCGCAGACCTTGGCGGACGCGGCTTTCGAGTTCGCTCAGCGCCATGGAATCGTCGCGCGAGTCGTTCCAATCGGTTTGTTCAACGCAAGCGGTACGTGTGCCGAACGTGGTTGCGAGCGATATAGGCTTTTCATAGTCGAGCGATAGCATGGCGTAGGCGCAATTTATTAACCTAGCTAAAGCACGCACATGTCGTGCCAAGTGGCACGTTCACTGCGCGACCTATCAGCGACCATGGCCGGCAAGCCCTACTGATCAATGGTTTACGACCATCCGGTCAAACCTGTCGAGGCGCAATTTCAATCGCCAAACGTTTGTATGAACGCCGATGTTACGTAGCGTTTCGCATCAACGTTACGGGACCATCGCACAGGGCGTTGAACGCGGCGATTACCACAAGTCCATCGTTTCAAACGGGGAAACCGTGTCATGCATAGTGAATAAGATCGCTAAACAACAAGCGATGAATGAGGGCATCGCAGTGCAACAATAAAATTTGACCGAGAAAAAAAGATTTACTAGTATCGGCAGCAAACGCAGCATGCAACGACTGCGCATTCCCCACACAGTCATTCAAGGCGGCAGATGCTTCAGATCCCCCTCACCGACGCCGATTGGGCGCGTGTTCAGAGTCTTTTTCCCGAGGTTTCGTCCGGTCGCGGGCGACCCCGTCGCAGCGATCGCGAGATCCTCAACGCGATACTCTGGGTGCAGCAGACGAAAGAAAAGTGGCACAGGCTGCCGGCGACTTTTCCGCCGCAACAGACTTGTTATCTTCGGTACATGGCCTGGAAAAAAACGGGCGTTCTTGACCAGGTGAATGAGCTCCTGCCCTTGTGCGACCAGGAGCTTTCCACCTGCTGAATCAGCGGTAAAAATTGGTTTGCATACCGTACCGATTCAAAGGCGAACAGATGTTTCACGGATGACCTCTGTCATCGCTCGCGCCTTTCGGCGCGTCAGGCCTTGCCGTTCATTCTGTCCATCACCGCCAGCAGATCAGCGAGCGTCTGCTTGCATTCCGCTGCGTTCGGCGTGCCGGCGCGTAACGCGCTCAGCGCGCGGTCGATCGCTTTGTCGACGGTGTGCCAGTCGGCTGCGGCGCGAGGCTTCAGCGAAGGCTCGGCGTCGTCCCACGCGAGTTCCAGATCCTTGATGCGCACCTTACCGCCCGCGAGATTGCCCTGGCCGACGAGTACCGCGGTGTCGGCGGCGATCTTGCGGAACGGCGAGAGGTCGCCGAGCTTCGACGCCTTGACAGGCTCGGCTGCCTCGGCCGACGGAAAGCCGATCCCACCCGCCTCGCGATGCCCGAAGCTGATGGCGGAGAGGGCAATGAAAGAAGCGATGACGGCTTTGTTGAGCGTGCGTTGGTTCATGATTGTTCTCTTCCGTTTGATTCAACATACGATTGAAAAAGGGCTACATCTGCGACTTGTCGAGCGACACGCGCTCAAGGTTCACGTGCGGCGATAGTGCGTGTGGACCGCTGTTCGACTGCACTCGCGAAGATGACCAGCAGGACGATGGCACTCAGAAAGAGCACGCTCGTATTGATCGTGCCGAGACCGATACCACCGTATGTGCGGGACTGCGAAAGCAGATCGCCGAACGAGGCGCCCAACGGCCGCGTCAGAATGTAGGCAAGCCAGAAAGTCAGCACCGGATTCCCGCCGACGTAGTAGATGGCGCACACCAATGCGATTAGCGCGCTGAATGCCACCACACCGATCATGAAGCCGAGCCCCAGCGCTTCTGTCGCGAGATCGCCGGCCGCGGTGCCCAACGCGAAGGTGAACAACACTGCGGCCCAGTAGAAAAGCTCCCGCCGCGTCGTGTAGATGGTGTGAATCGACAGTGTCCGCTCACTGCGATACCAGAGCGCGAACACCACGGCCAGCGCCAGGGCAAACGCGATCGTGCTGGCATAGAGACTGATGCCGAGCTTGTCGGTCAGTGCATCGGTAATCTGCGTGCCGACCACACTGACCAGCACCACGGTCAGCCAGTAAATCCACGGCACGTACTTGCGCATGCGAAGCTGCACGGCCAATGCGGCAATCAGCAACGCGAGCATCATCCCGCCGGTGAGCGCGGTGCCGAGCCCCACGTGCACGGCCAGATAGTCCGCGCCGGTCTCGCCGACGGTGGTCGCCATGATCTTGATTGCCCAGAAGACAAGTGTTGCCTCGGGCACTTTGTTGCGCATCTCCGCAACGCGATAAGTCGAGGTCTCTAGCAAGCGGGTTCTCCCATCAATAGGCATTTAATTCGACGTTGCGAGCAGGCGCGCTTGCGCTCGCTCGATGCGGCGAATAATGCAATGGGGAACCTTATGAAAGCCTTATGGAAGGTGCCAATGAAACGGCGCGAATCGCGGGTGGTCGAGAGGCGTCTTGAACGACCCTCAAGAAATCCTTAAGGATTGCTCTGATGCGCTAAAGCGACTCGGCAAACGCTTCGCACGACACTTCTTCGCGCAGGATGTAGCCAAGCCCGCGCAAGGTCATGATCTTCGCGCTGGAGCTCGCCAGATGCTTGCGCAAGCGGTGAATGTAAATGTCGATGGCATCGGCGCTGGGTTCGTCGTCGAGCGTGAAGACCTTGTCCATCAGGGTGGACTTCGAGACGGTCTTGCCCTGCTTCAGCATCAGCGTTTCGAGGATGGCGTGTTCGCGCCGCCGTAACGGCAAGGGCTCGTTTTGCAATACGAATTCACGGGAATCGAACAGATAGCGCAGATCGCCGCAGTCGATCGACTGGCCCTTATCGCCCGCCGCCTGACGGCGGATCAGCGCCTTGATGCGCGCCACCAGCTCGCGCGCGTCGAAAGGTTTGACGACGTAGTCGTCCGCGCCGGCCGAAAAGCAGGCTACTTTGTCGTCAGTCGAACCGTTGGCGGTGAGCATCAGCACCGGCACGTTGTCGCGTTTGCGGCGCAGACGCGCCAGCACGTCCTTGCCGCCAATGCCCGGCAAGCGCAGATCGAGCAGCACCGCGTCGTAGCACTGCACGCCGAGCAGCGTCTCCGCCCGCTCGCCGTCCTGCGCCCAGTCAACCACGAAATTCTCGACCTGCATCAGGTTCATCACCCAGCGCGCGAGGTCAGCGTCGTCTTCAACGAGCAGCAGTTTCATCGGTTTCCCCTGATTTGGCGACGCATCAAACCGCCGCCGACCATAGTCGCATCTCGACGGTGGCGACGAGGCCAACACCGCCCTCTCCCGGCTCGAGCGTAACCGTGCCGCCTTGCCGGCGGGCGATCTCGCGCACGATCGGCAAGCCGAGGCCGGTTCCGTCAGCATGGTTCGACGCGCGATAGAAACGCTCGAACACACGCACCCTCGCTTCGGCTTTGATACCCGGCCCATTGTCGATCACCCGCACGATCGCCCTGTCATTACCGCGCTGCGTATGCACGGTGACGCGGCCACCGGGTTGCGTATAGCGCAGCGCGTTGTCGACGAGATTGGTCACCAGCGCCGCGGTCAGCGCCTCGTCGCCGGTCACGTATAGGCCGTCTTCCAACTCAGCGCCCAGATCGATTTCACGCGACTGCGCGAAAGCGATCAACTCCTCGAGCACACCCGCGATCAACGCGCTCAGATCGACCCGTTCGCGCGTATTGGAGGGCGCGGCGGACTCGGCCTGAGCGAGTAGCAACAGCTTGTTGGTCAACGTGGTCAGCTTGCGGCTGCTTTTATGCATGCCGGCCAGTGCTTCGCTGAGCGGCACGTCCCGATTCTCACGTTGCCGCGCGAACTGGATCTGCGCCACCAGCAGCGCGAGCGGCGTACGCAACTGATGCGCCGCGTCGGAGATGAATTGCCGCTGCGTCGCGGCCTGCTGGCCCATGCGCGCGATGCACTGGTTGATCGCTTCGACGATAGGCGTCAATTCGACATGCAAGCGCGCCACGCGTATCGGTTCAAGTTGCGACGCGTTACGATCGGCGACGTCGTCTTTCACCTTCATCAACGGCCGCAATTCGAAAGTCAGCCCGAGATAGACGAACACCATCGCGAGCACCAGCGTGAGCACCTCGCCGAACAGTTGCGGCCGCAACAGGCGCCACACCATGGCGTCGCGCGAACCTTCCGTTTTTGCAACCGTTACGACGACTTCTTCGGTGCGGCCCGAGTCGTATAGCTGCCGCACGTAGGTAGCGGCGCGCACGGCACGGCCGTCCTCGAGATGGGTGGAGTACAGCATGGGGACGTCGCTCACGCCGCGCGGCACCGGTAACTCGGGACTGCCGGCCAGCAGGCGGTGGCCGCTCGCTTCGACGCGATAGAACACGCTGTCCTGTTCCGGCGACTCGAACAGCTCGAGCGCGGCCGGCGGAATCTGGACCGACACGTGGCCGTTATCCCAATCGATGTCCTCGCCAATGATGCGTATCGACGATAGCAACGCGTTATCCTGAACCAGGTCGGCCGTGGTCTGCGCGTTGCGATACGAAATCATGCCGGAAATGGAAACGAACGCCGCCAGTGGCAGCAAAAGCCACCACAACAAGCGTCCGCGCAAACTGCCTGAAAACACGATTCGTCGTTCCTTTCTGCTGACTGTCTCCGCTATATCCCACGTGCGCGGTGGGCGTTCGATGAATCGCCTGCCCAAAATTCTAGCGGTACAAATCCTTCTGTAAGCTTTCGAACACGCGTTTCCTGTGCCGATTGCGGGTTTGTCCCGACTACCTGTAACGCCGTCGATTTAAAGGGCTTGATTCAAACGGGCGAAGGTCCTTCCATCGGCGCGCGCGGAAACGAGACGGTCACGTGCACGCCTTTGCCGCCTTCGCCCGGCTTGAGCACGATCTCCCCGTGATGCGCATCCGCGATTTCGCGCACGATGGCGAGACCCAACCCGGTTCCTTCAGTATCTGTCGACGCCCGGAAGAACGGCTCGAACACGCGACTGCGCGACTCGGCGGGAATGCCTGGACCGTCGTCCAGCACCGCCACGGTGATCGTATCGGCTTCTGCGCTGACCGCCACCGTGACGTGGCCGCCACTGCCGGTATAGCGGATCGCGTTCTCCGCGAGGTTGGCGATCAACGCCTGCAGCAGGCCGCGATGCCCTGCCACCGGCGCGGAGCCGTTCAGTTCCGCACCCAGATCGATATCCCGGGCCTGCGCGAGCAACGCCAGATCCTCCACCACTTCCATCGCCAGGGGCACCAGATCGACCGTTTCCACCGCCAGTTGCTTGTTGTCGGCGGCCTCGGCCTGCGCGAGCAACAGCAGCTTGTTAGTGAGTCCGACCATCGAACGATTACTGCGGTGCATCGCGGCGAGCGCCTCGTCGAGCGCGGGATTCAGGCCGTCCTGCTGGCGCGCGAACTGCAACTGCGTGCCGAGCAGCGTGAGCGGCGTGCGCAACTGGTGCGCGGCGTCGGCGATAAAACGCCGCTGCGCGGCCACCTGTACACCAAGCCGCGCGATACATTGATTGATCGCTTCGACGATCGGCCGCAACTCCGTATGCAGGCGCTCGACGCGAATCGGTTCGAGTTGCATGGGATCGCGGTCGGCAACCTCTTCCTTCACTTTCATCAGCGGCCGCAATTCGAAAGTGAGGCCGATGCAGGCCAGCGCGACCGCCAGCACGATCATCTCGATCTGCCGCACAAGTTGCGGTTGCCACAATTGCTGCGCCATCGCATCGCGCGAGCGCACCGTCTTGCCCACTGTCACCCGTACGCGGCGTGTCGCGCCGTTGTCGTACATCAGGCGCACGAGGCCGACCGCGCGCACGGGCTGGCCATGGAGTTCAGTGTCGTAGTGATCGTCCGTGTCGGGCGAGGGCGCCGCGCGCTGCGGAAAATCCGGCGTACCCGCCAGCAGCCGGCCATCGTCGACCCGCACGCTGTAAAACACCTGATCGCGATACGGCGACACGAACACTTCAAGCGCGGCGGGTGGCACATCCACGCGCAGAAAACCATCCACCCATTCCACTTCACCGGCGATCATCCGCGCCGATGAGATAAGTTGGTTGTCCTGCACCAGGTCCGCCGTGCGCCGCGCGTTGTCGTATTCCGCTTTGCCGGTGACGAACACGTATAGCGCAAGTGGCACCAGCAGCCACCACAGCAGGCGCATGCGCAGGCTATTGGTCATCTTCTTTCTTGCGCAGCAGGTAACCCAGCCCACGCAGCGTGACGATCGCCGCCGAACTGCCGTCGAGCTTCTTGCGCAGCCGCGAAATGTAGATTTCGACTGCATCCTCGCTCGGCTCGTCCGCGAGCGTGAAGATCGCGTCGACCAGCGCGGGCTTGGTGACCGTCTTGCCCAAACGCAGGATCAGCGTTTCGAGCACCGAGCGCTCGCGCGGCGTCACGTTCAGCGGCGCGCCCTTCAGCGTGAACTGGCGCGTGTCGATGTCGAACGCGAGATCGCCACACACCACCTCGCTCGCCTTCGAGGGCGACTGGCGGCGGATCGCCACCTTGATGCGCGCGATCAGCTCGCGTACTTCGAAAGGCTTGACCAGGTAATCGTCCGCGCCGGCGCCAAGCAGTTCCACTTTTTCGTCGATCGAACCGCTCGCCGTCAGGATCAGCACGGGCGTGGCGTCACCGCGCTGGCGCAAACGGCGCAGCACGTTCTTGCCCGACAGCTTCGGCAGATTCAGGTCGAGCAGGATCACGTCGTAGTGATTGGTGCGCAGCAAACGGTCGGCGGCGTCGCCGTCCTGCACCGCGTCGAGCGCGAACGCCTCCTGCTCCAGCATCTTCGCGAGCCAGTGCGCCAGCGTGGGGTTGTCTTCGATGAGCAGCAGCTTCATGGGGAGAACGGCGAAATAGGCAACTCAATGCGCAGCAAAAGTCAGGACGCCGATTGTGCCGTAAAACAAGGGCTTTGCGCGCGGCTTGCGTGGTTTGTGGCCCACGTTATGGGGTTTGCCAGGGGGTGGCCGCGCGATTGCGGTGGATTCTCGGGTTAACACCCATGATTTGCCCACAGCTCCGAAAGCTACCAGAAGGTTTCAGATTTCTATAATCGCCCTCATTCATCCAGAAAGCGCCGCATCCGCACCGGGCGGCGACTAAACCTCAGGAGACTGCTTCATGCGTAACTTGCGCCAGATTGCCGCCGTGTCAGGTGTTGCGTTTACCCTTGCCGCCGCTTCGGCCGCGGCTCATGCGGAGAAGCTGACGATCATGGTCGGCGGCGCCACCAAGATCATCTATCTGCCGGCCAAGCTCACGGAGCAGCTCGGCTACTTCAAGGACGAAGGCCTCGACGTCGAAATCCTTTCGCAACCGGCCGGCGTGGACGCGGAAAACGAACTGCTCGCGGGCGCGGTGCAAGGCGTGGTGGGCTTCTACGATCACACCATCGACTTGCAGAGCAAGGGCAAGGAAGTCCAGGCGCTGGTGATTTTCGGCCAGGTGCCGGGTGAAGTGGAAATGGTCTCCACCAAGGCGTCCGAAACGCTCAAGAGCATGGCGGACGTGAAGGGCAAGACGCTGGGCGTGACCGGCCTCGGCTCGTCGACCAGCTTCCTCACGCAATACCTCGCGCAACGCGCGGGCGTGCCGTCCACGCAATACACGCTGCTGCCAGTTGGCGCGGACAACAGCTTTATCGCCGCCATCAAGCAGAACCGCATCGACGCGGGCATGACCACCGAGCCGACCGTCTCGCAGTTGCTGAAGACCGGCGACGCCAAGGTGCTGGTCGATATGCGCACGCTGGAAGGCACCCGCGCCGCGCTCGGCGGCACGTACCCGGCTTCGAGCTTCTACGTGCAGCGCGCATGGGCCGAGTCGCACAAGGACGACGCCACGAAGCTCTCACACGCATTCGCGAAGACGCTGAACTTCATCGCGACGCATAGCGCGGAAGAGATCGCCGCGAAGATGCCGAAGGACTACTACGGCAACAACAAGGACCTGTACGTCGGCGCGCTGAAGGCGTCGCTGCCGATGTTCACGAAGGACGGCAAGATGCCCGCCGACGGCCCGGACACTGTCCTGAAGGTGCTGTCGGCGTTCAATCCTTCGGTGAAGGGTAAGCATATCGACCTCGCCAAGACCTACAGCAACGACTACGTGTCGGCAGCGGTCAAGACGGCGGCGAAATAACGCTCTCGAAGCAACGCCCGCGAAGCAACCCCCTTTCAACATCAAGAGAACTGCGAGGCACCAGCCGATGAATCAACCTATGTCACGCGATACGCCCGCCATCGAGATGCGCAACGTATCGTGCCGTTTCATCTCCCCGGATGGCAAAGCGACGATCGCGTTGCGCGACTTCAGCATGTCGGTGGCACGCGGCGAGTTCGTCGCGGTTGTCGGCCCGACGGGTTGCGGCAAATCGACCACGCTCAGCATGATCACCGGCTTGCTGAAGCCGACCACCGGCGAAGTGCGCGTAATGGGCGCGCCGGTGGACGGCATCGATCCGCGCATCGGCTTCGTGTTTCAGGCCGACGCCGTGTTTCCATGGCGCTCGGTCATCGACAACGTGGCGGCCGGTCCGCTGTATCGTGGCCGCTCGAAATCCGCCGCGTACGACGAGGCCAACGAATGGCTGCGCCGCGTGGGCCTCGACAAGTTCGGCAAGCACTATCCGCATCAACTGTCCGGCGGCATGAGAAAGCGCGTGGCGCTGGCGCAAACCTTCATCAACAAGCCGGAAATCCTGCTGATGGACGAGCCCTTCTCGGCGCTCGACATGCAGACGCGCACGCTGATGCAGGACGAACTGCTGCAACTGTGGGGTGGCGCCGGCTCGGTGGTGTTCGTCACACACGATCTGGAAGAAGCGATTGCGCTTGCCGACCGTGTGTTCGTGCTGACGGCACGCCCGGCCACGCTGAAGAAAGTGTACGAAATCGATCTGCCGCGTCCGCGCGTCACATCGGAAGTTCGCTACGACCCGCGTTTCATCGAAATCTCGCGCGACATCTGGCATGACCTGCGCGAAGAAGTGCAGATCGGTTAATCAAGGAACGGCAAATATGTCTACTACCCCTCAACAAACGATGCCTTCGGGCATCGATCCCGTGACGCTCGCCCAGGTCGAGCGCGTCGCGCAAAAACGTATCCGGCAACGCCATGCGCTGGTGATCTCGCTGCGCATTATCGTGCTGGTGGTTGTGCTCGGCGGGTGGGAACTATCCGCGCGCCTGAAGTGGATCGATCCGTTCTTCTTCTCGATGCCGACCGCGATTTTCAATCAGATCATCGACTGGTTCGTGAACGGCACATCGCAAGGCCCGCTGCTCACCCAGGTTTGGGTCACGCTGGAAGAAACCGGTCTTGGCTTCATCATCGGTTCAGTGGCGGGCGTGTTCTGCGGCATCGTGCTCGGCCGCAACAAGTTGCTCTCCGATGTGTTCAGCCTCTACATCAAGATCGCCAATTCGATTCCGCGCGTGGTGCTCGGCTCGATCTTCGTGATTTCGCTCGGTCTTGGGATGGCTTCGAAGGTGGCGCTGGCAGTGGTGATGGTGTTCTTCGTCGTGTTCGCCAATGCGTTCCAGGGCGTGCGTGAAGCGGACCGCTACATGATCGCGAATGCGCAGATTCTCGGTGCGTCGCGCCGTCAGGTGACGACTTCGGTGGTGATTCCGTCGGCGTTGAGCTGGATTCTTGCCAGCTTGCACGTGAGCTTCGGCTTTGCGCTAGTCGGTGCGGTGGTGGGCGAGTTCCTCGGCTCGAAGCAAGGTATCGGTCTGCTGATCTCCACCGCGCAAGGCGCGTTCAATGCAAGCGGTGTGTTTGCTGCAATGATCGTGTTGGCCGTGGTCGCGCTGGCTGCCGACTATCTGTTGACGACGGTCGAACAGCGGCTGTTGAAGTGGCGGCCCGCTGCGGTTTGAGTTGACCGTCAGGTCGTAAAGGGAGAAAGGGCGCCGTCGGCGCCCTTTTTTTCACGTTGCGCACAAGGGCCCATCAAGCAAAGCACTCTTCTTTTGTCTCAAATCCCGCAACAAACTTTACCTGATTCGATGATTACTCCGGTCAGATCGCAAAACTACAATGCAATCACTGACTGCGAACAACACTGCTCGTAGCAAGATAAAGACCGAACTGGAGGTAGTTCATCATGAAATCGCTCATTCAAGCTGTTGTTATCGCCGCTGTGCTGGCCGCTCCTGTTGCCTCGTTTGCGCAGTCCAACCAGCCCGTGACCCGCGCCGAGGTCCGCGCGCAACTGATTCAACTCGAAAAGGCCGGCTACCAGCCGGGCCGCTCCGACCCGTACTATCCGGCTGACATCCAGGCTGCGCAAGCCCGTGTCGCCCAGCAAAACGGCACTGCCCAAGCCGCAGAAAGCAGTTACGGCGGTGCGGTGAATGGCTCGTCGCAGTCGGGCCACCCGGTTCAGGCGAACGGTCCGAAGTCGGTTTACTTCGGCAACTAAGCTGGCAACCAGGCTGACATCTCAGCTCGCAACCAGACCGGTGAACAAGCTTCCCGGCGGAACGAACCGCTGAGGCCACGCCGTTTGCCCTGATCGGCCGCCCAAGCGAGCAACACAGCCGCACGCTCTGATTCAAACGAACTGGCCCGCGACCGAGTATCCCCGATCGCGGGCCAGTTCTGTATTCGATACCTCCGTCATCGGGCTCCCGATGACTTCGCCTGGACCTTCACGGTCTGGGCGCTTTTTGTTTATGTCGTGCTACATCTGGTCTGAGCCTCAGCGGTACCAGGCTGCCTGCGTTATTCCCGGGCGATCAGATCGCCTACCTGGCCACGCCCCGTGACGAGACAGCTCGACAGGAAATTTTCACCCTGGCTGCTGGCCCCGGCGTCACCGAAGCCTTTCTTCAACGCATTCGACTTGACCAGTTCCGCGCCCTGGTGGCACGTAATTGTCCCCATCTCTCCGGCTTGCGCGCGCATCAGCGCCCTATCCGCCATCAAATAACCAAGCAACAACACCACTGCAATATTGAACGCTTGTCTCATGAATCGTCTCCTCTTTTGAAGAGACTAACGCGAACCATCGATGCAGGATGCTAGGGGTTTCCCGATTGGCGGCTATTCAATGATGCCGAATAAATCAACCGGTCATGCCACCTTATTCAGCTATGCGGCGTGGCTGGATCGGGCTTGGCTCGTCGAAGGCGGAACTGCCGGATGCCACGTTGCACGCGTTTCGTATTCTGCTCGAACAGCAGGTACACCGCGAACGCGTACACATAGCAGACAACCAGCATGGTCACGAACACCAGCGCGCCCCGGCCGTCGAACTGGATGCGTTGCCCGACCACGACCGCCGCGACAAACAGAATGAACGAGAAGTGCGTCAGATACAGCGAATAGGAAAATCCGGAAAAGAGAACCGCGATACGCGACAGCGGCGCGGGACGCAGTCGGACGTTTTCCCAAAGTATGCAACGCAGAAACACGAAACACGGCACACCGACAATCCAGTCGTTACTCAACAAGAACATGCGTGTCAGCATCAGCGCCACAAGAAGAACTGTCCCGCTGGCGAGCGTGAACCATGGCAAACCCGTCCGTGCGCTGCGCGACGGAAAGCGCTTTTCAAGCAACACGAGTACGACGCCAAGCATCCACAATCCGAACCCGTTCAGGAGCGACGGAAACGCGACCATCGTACCCAGCGCGAGCACACCCGCGACGATTGCGCTCAATCCGCGGCGCCGGCGCAGCAGTACATAACAGGCGGGAAACCACATGTAGTACCAGAACTCGTTGGCGAGGCTCCATAGCGGTCCGTTCGAGCCGTACGTGCCGCACGCGAGCGTCTGCAGGAAGGCGAGATTGCATAGCAGCGTCGCCTGGCCAAGATGCGAGGCGACGTTGATCTGCTGATCGAACGTGCCCTCGGTCCCAAGATAAAAAGGCCCACCGGCAAGCGCGATGCCCATGCGGTCCCAGAACAGCGTCAGCAGCAAGGCCGGGATCAGCACGATCCAGAGCCGCGACATGCGTTCGGTGAGATAGCGCTGCCAGCTCCATGTTCCCGTCTCGACCTGCCGCAACACCGAGCCGCCAACGAAATAGCCGCTCAGCAGGAAGAAAACGATCACCGCGGTGTGGCCGTAGTTACTGATGAAGTAGAACGCCTTGCCCGCGAGTCCGATACCGGCATTCGCGCGGTAGTCGACGAACATCAGATTGCGCAAATGGCTGATGCACACCGCGCCTGCCGCCAGCGCACGGATCAGATCCAACGTGTCGCAATGCTGTTTTCCGGTGGGCGCCATGGGAGTCTGGAATCGGACAAAGAGGTTTGTCCGCCAAACTACGGCCCACGGCGCTTTTATTCAGTACGCTTGCCCACACTGCACACGCACGGCACATGCGCCGCACGCCAACACGCTATCCGTTGGGGCACTGCTGGTGCAATCAGGTTCGCACGCAACGCAGCAAAATGATTCGTATAGCGAAGCAGATACTCAAAGCCGAGCTTCAATCTGCTTGATCCGCGTTTCAACCGACTTGCGCACCAGCCCATTCGAAGGCACCAGGAGTAGCGACGAGGCGATGATCTGATACACCTGATTGCGCCGCACCTTGGAGACTTTCGCCGGGTCGAGCCAGGCATCGTTATCCACCAGCAACAGCAGCGTGTCCAGGCCGATCAGAATCGGCCACAAGCAGGCGAGGCGCAAACGCACTGAAAACGCGGGAATCGCCAGCGTGTAGTCCAACGCCTCGCGAAAATGATCGAGCGACTTGCGCACGAGTTCCACCATCAGAGGCCGGGCGCGAACAGAATTTGCCGGCTGCAGGAGATCCTGCGCGCTCAGCGCATGTTGATCGAGCATCGTCTGCGGGAGATAACAGCGGCCGATCCGCAAATCCTTGCCGCAATCGCGCAGCACGTTGGTCATCTGCAGCGCTTTGCCGAAACGCACGCCCCGGCGCGCCATCGTCTCGGGCCGCTCTTTCAGCGTGCCGGGCATGTGCGCGTAGGTCATGGTGGTCCAGAATTCGCCGACGCAGCCCGCCACCAGGTAGGTATAGCGGTCGAGTTCGTCGTACTCGCGCAGCGCGGCGATCTGGCCGGAACGTTCGTCGGGGAACGTGCGAAGGTCGAATTCCATGCCCTCGGTCAGCGTCGACACAATCTCGCGTACGGCCTTGCGGTCGGACTCGCTCAGTTGCAGCAGCACCTCGAGTGCGGGTCCTAGCGATTCCAGCAGAATCTTTTCATCGGACTGGACCTGTTGACCCGCCACTTCAGTGGCCATGCGCTGGAACAGCGCGCCGTCGTTCGGGGCGCCGTTGACCTGGTCGCGCAGCGACAGCAGCATTGCAAGACGTTGCTCGGGCGAGATCAGCGAGGTGTCCGCAATCGTATCGGCCGCGCGCGCGAGCAGGTACGCGAGTCCGATCGGATCGCGCATCCCGACGGGCAGCACGCGCAGGGTGAGGTAGAAGGAGCGTGAAACGCCTTTCAGGAGCGGACCGAGAAGAAAGGCCCGGGTCGGATTCGGCATGAGTGGGATCAGGGCAGTATTGGGCAAAAATCAGGCGCTGCCGAATTGTATACGGCGAAGCGGCTTTGCCGTGCGACGAGGGACCTGGAGTCAGCGAACGACGCGTGCCTTACTCCGAGATCGAGCAAAGGGGCGGCGTCCATCAGCCGGATACCGGCGATCGTGGTTGCGCCGCCGATCGCGCTGCGATTGAGCGTTGCCAATAAAGCCGCAAATTTGAAAAAAACGCCGCCACGCTTGCGCTGCACCACCTTGCAAGCAATCCCTCCCGGTCCCTTGCACACGCCACGCGCCGGCCTCCCGCATGCAGTTCACCAAGCGGGAGACGGCCCAAGGCAGGATCCCCCTCGTCGAATGCCAACACGCGCAGCGCCGCCCACCAGCGGGAACGCGAATTGCGACGCGGTTAGGTTGAGCGATGCGCATCCGCTTGATTTCATTTGCAAGCTGTCGCTTCTCCGTACTTTGAACGACATATCGACAATGACTATCCACGAATCTCAGACATCCTCCCGCTCCAACATGGAAACAGGTGTCCCCGGTTTCGATGAGATTCTGGGCGGAGGTCTGGTCAGCGGCGCCAGTGTGGTTTCAGCACAAGGCCTGTCGGCCACGCTGACGCCGCGGCGAAAAACGTAGCCGCCCATGAAAACCATTCTGGTCGTGGACGACGAATTCGACATCCTTGCGGTCTGGCGACTGTTGCTGGAACGGCATGGCTATACCGTACTGACGGCGTCCAACGGGGCGGCCGCGCTTGAACAGATCAGCCTTGCCCGGCCCGACATCATCGTGTCGGACTGCATGATGCCGGTCATGTCGGGGCTGCAACTGTGCGCCGCACTGTACAACGCCCCCAACCTGCGCGCGATTCCGATCATCCTGTGCAGCGCCGCCGCGGATATCCCCGTGCAACCGAATTCCACCATCGCCTACGCGCGCAAGCCGCTTTCATTCGACGCCCTTCTCGCGATGTTGCAGCGAATGGGGGGGTGACGGCTAGGTAAAACCCCGAATTCCTGGCAGACGCCACACGGACTAATCTCGGCACACTCATTAAATAGAACGTCGTTCTTCTAGACAGAACGACACAACAAAAGACACTCCAAGGAGGATTCCATGGCAAGCCTGCCGATCGACGCACCCGGCGCGTCGCCCGATTCAAGCGCCAGTGCGCAGGGACTCACGACCGGCATCAACGCGCGCATCGACCGTCTGCCGGCGACGCGCACGGTATGGATGCTGGTGTTCCTGCTGTCGATCGGCGGCTGGTTCGAGTTCTACGATCTGTTTTTTACGGCCTATGTCGGCCCGGGCCTCGTCAAAAGCGGGCTCTACGCGACTACCACTGCGTCGTTCTTCGGCGTGTCCGGGCTGGGCGCCTTCGTGGCGGCGTCGTTCGCGGGGCTCTTCATCGGCACGTTCTTTTTCGCGGGCATGGCGGACCGCTATGGCCGCAGAACCGTGTTTACTGTTTCCCTGCTGTGGTATTCCGCGGCCACACTGGTCATGGCGCTGCAAACCACCGCGCCCGCCATCAACCTGTGGCGCCTGATCGCAGGCATCGGCGTGGGCGTCGAACTGGTGACGATCGACACGTACGTCAGCGAACTCGTGCCGAAACATCTGCGTGGCCGCGCGTTCGCCTTCGTTCATCTGGTGCAGTACACCGCTGTGCCGTCCGTCGCTCTGCTTGCATGGTGGCTGGTGCCGCAAGCGCCGTACGGCGTCGACGGCTGGCGCTGGGTCGTGATCATCGGCGCGCTCGGCGCGGTCGTGGTGTGGTCCATTCGCCGGCGCGTGCCGGAAAGCCCGCGTTGGCTCGCGCAGCAAGGCCGCGCCGCCGAAGCGGAACAGGTCCTGCAGGCAATCGAAGCGAAAGTCGCGAAACAATACGGGAAGCCATTGCCCGCCCCTGTCCCGACAGTCGAGCCGGCCACCACCAAGGCGGCCTTCCGCGAAATCTGGCAGCCGCCGTATCGCAAACGCGCGATCACGATGCTCGTGTTCAACCTGTTCCAGGCGATCGGCTTCTACGGTTTCGCGTCATGGGTGCCGACCCTGCTGGTTTCGAAAGGCATAACGATCACGCACAGCCTGATGTACTCGTTTGTTATTGCGGCCTCGAATCCGTTCGGACCGCTGATCGGCATGGCGATCGCGGACCGCATCGAACGTAAGACCTTGATCGTGTTGTCGGCACTCGGTATCGCCGTGTTCGGCAGCCTGTTCGCGATGCAAACCTCGCCTGCCATGCTGATGATGCTCGGTGTGCTGATCACCCTTAGCGGCACGCTGCTCTCGGTCGGCTATCACGCGTACCAGACCGAACTGTTCCCCACGCGTTTGCGGGCGCGCGCCGTCGGCTTCGTCTACTCGATGTCGCGGTTATCCGCGATGTTTTCCGGCTTCATGATCGCCTTCGCGCTGCGCCACTTCCAGGTGCCGGGCGTATTCGCGTTGATCACTGTATCGATGGTAATGGTAATGGGCGCGATCGGCATCTTCGGGCCACGCACCAACAATCGCAACCTCGACGAAATTTCGCATTGAACGCATTGAACAAGAGGCTTCAAAGATGACGCTGCCGTTGGCTGGAGTGCGGGTACTGGATTTATCGAATGTGTTGGCGGGGCCGTTTTGCGCATATCAACTCGCGCTGCTCGGCGCCGACGTGATCAAGGTCGAACACCCCGAAGGCGGCGATCTTGCGCGGCGTTTAGGCGCCGACAAGGAAGCGTCCATGCGCAACATGGGCACCTCGTTCGTCGCGGTAAATGCGGGCAAGCAGTCCATCACGCTCAATCTGAAAGACCCGCGCGGCAAGGCCATTTTGCGCGAGCTCGTCAAAACCGCCGACGTGCTGGTCGAAAACTTCCGGCCGGGTGTGATGACGCGGCTCGGCCTCGATTTCGATGCCCTACGTGAAGTGAATCCCAAGCTCGTGTATTGCGCGATCTCCGGCTTCGGCATGGACGGCGAGTTTTCGAAACGCCCCGCCTACGACCAGATCATTCAGGGCATCTCGGGCGTGATGAGCGTGACCGGCGATGCCGACAGCGCACCGTTGCGCGTCGGCTATCCGGTATCGGATACCGTGGGCGGTCTCACGGCGGCATTCGGCATCTGCGCCGCGTTGGTCGATGCCCGCGCGAGCGGACACGGCCGCATGCTCGACGTCTCGATGCTGGAAGCCACGCTGGCGACGATGGGCTGGGTCGTGTCGAACTACCTGAACGCCGGTGTCACGCCCGCCCCGTTGGGTAACGAGAATTTCACCGCGGCACCGTCGGGCACCTTCAAAACCGGCGACGGCCCCCTCAATATCGCCGCGAACGAGAACAAGCAGTTCGCGAGCCTCTGCCATCTGATCGGCCGCGCCGATCTGCTCGACGACGCGCGCTTTTCCGAGCGCAACGCACGCAAAGCGAATCGCGCGGCATTGAAAGCCGAAATCGAAGCGGCGCTTGCAAGCGACAACGCCACAAACTGGGAAGCGAAATTCTTCGAAGCAGGCGTGCCGGCCGGGCGCGTGATGTCGGTGCCGGAGATTCTGGCACATCCGCATCTGGCATCGCGCGAGTTCATCCGCGAATTTGCCGGCGACGACACCACTGAGCGGCAACGCGTCACTCGTGCGGGTTTTAGGCTATCCGATGCCGACACGGCGCCGACCACGCCCGCACCGGTTCTATCCGCCCACACGCGTGAGCATCTCGCCTCGCTCGGTTACGACGACGCGCAAATCGACCACCTACGCTCCGAAGGAGTCATCTGAACATGACGCAAGCATTCGACGCCGCCAAGCTCGCCGCCGAGTACTGGAGCACCTCGATCATCGATATCCATCCCGGCTCGATCAAGGTGCGCGGTTTCCCGATTCAGGAGTTGATCGGCAACGTCAGCTTTCCGCAGATGATCTGGCTGATGCTGCGCGGCGAATTGCCTGATGCCGCACAAGCGCGGTTGTTCGAAGCGGCGTTGGTGGCGTCGGTCGATCATGGTCCGCATGCACCGTCGATTGCAATCTCGCGGATGGCGACCAGTTGCGGTTTGCCGTTGAACGGCGCGATGGCCTCCGCGATCAATGCGCTGGATGATGTGCACGGCGGCGCCGGTCAACAGGCGGTCGAACTGTACGACTCGATTGCCGAACGCATGCAAGCAGGTGCCACGTTGGAAGAAGCCGTCAAGCAAGGTGTCGATGCTTTTACCGTCGAACACGGCAAGTATTTGCCTGGCTTCGGGCACCGCTTTCATCCGGTCGATCCGCGCGCAATCCGGCTTCTTTCGCTCGTGGACGACAGCGTCGAACAGCAAAGTATCAGCGGCCGATACGCCGCTATCGCGCGCGGCATTGAAGCCCTGCTCAAGCAGCGCAAGAACAAACCCGTGCCGATGAATATCGACGGCGCAACCGCCGTGATCTACGCGGAACTCGGCTTTGCGCCGGAGCTGGCACGCGGGGTGTTCTGCCTGTCACGAGCGGTCGGCATTCTGTCGCATGCCTGGGAGCAACGCGGACGCAACGAGCGCAACAAAGGCCCGATGCCGCGCCAGATGAGCTACATGTACACGGGCAAGCCCGAGCGTCACCTGTTCTGAACTTCGGCCGCGCGCCGCTGCGCGTTGCGCATTGCGCGCGAGTCGCCGCCTAATGCATCCGTTGCGCGTGCGGCGCAATCGAACAGCGCGCCGAGATTACTCTCGAGGAACGCCTGATCGATGCGCGAACTCGGGCCTGCAAGCGTCAGCACGCCACGCAAACTCTGGCGCACACCGAATACCGGCATCGAAACCCCCGCCGTCTCCCGATCACGCTCGCCGATCGACACACAGTAGAAGTCCTCGCGAATTTTCTCGTACGGCTCGCCCGGCATGCCGCCGAACGCCAGCAATGCAAGACCGCCCGAGCCGCTTTCCAGCGGCAGCACGTCACCTTCGCGCACGTGAAATCGCACCGCATGCGTCGAATCCACACGATGCAAGCACACACGCACCGCCTCGTCGCGCACATAGAAGGAGACGCTTTCGCCGCTCGTTTCCGCAAGTTCGCGCATCAGCGGCACCAGAATGTCGCCGACGTTCAGGCTGCGCTGATACAGCGCGCCGAGCATGAAGGTCGCGGAGCCGAGTTGATAGCGGCCGTCATCCAGACGAAGCAGTAGGCGGTGCTGGATCAGCGAGCCCGCAAGCCGCAACAGCGTGCTCTTGTAGAGCCCCGTGCGCGCCGCGAGTTCGGCGAGCGTGAGCGCGACGTCGTCCGGCCTGAACGCGAACAGAATCGCGCAAGCACGATCGATGACGGCAACGCCCTCGCTTTCCTTTGAGTTTGATTTGTCCGCAGGCGTTGGCATGAGTTAGCGTAAATGACGTTACTTCATATCGAAGTGGAAATTTTACGCGATGACGCGGGGCTGTCATACCAGGCAGTGATTCTTCGGGGCCGAAACAGCCGGAAATCGGCGGCAGGACGGCGAAACCCGACGGAACGTGCCGCAACTGGGGCAAAGCACGCGCTGTGAATGCACGTTGAGACGATCGCGCCATTTGTTGAGCCGTCCCGGCATTCAGCGTTTTGCCACCGCCCTCTAGAGTACGTTATCGAACGCGCAACGCCGGAACATCGGAGCGCGTCGCAACGCTTCGGAGGATCAGAGATGAATAGCAATCGTGGCACGATTCCAGTTTCTTTCTTCGGCATCGCGGTGGGCGCGCTGGCGTTCGCCAACTTGTGGCGTGTGGCGATCAGGGTGTGGCATTTGCCCACAATCGCTGGAGACGTGTTCAGCGTCGCAGCGCTTGTGGTGTGGCTCGTCGTTCTGCTCGCATACGGGCATAAGTGGCTGACGCATGCAGCCGAGGCTCGCGCGGAAATGCAGCATCCGGTGCAATCGTCGTTTGCGGCGCTCGGGCCGGTTTCGAGTTTGCTGGCCGCGCAGCTCTTGCAGCCTTATGCGCATTCGGTTGCGCTTGCACTGTTCGGCGTGGCCGTGGTCGCCCAATTGGTGCTCGGCGTGTACCTGCATGGACGGCTCTGGCAGGGTGGGCGCAAGCCTGAACTGATCACGCCGGCCATTTATCTGCCGACCGTCGCGTCGAGTTTTGTCGCGGGCACGGCGGCTGCTGCCTTCGGTTTTCATCAGTTGGGCGGGCTGTTCTTCGGCGCCGGCGTGCTGTCCTGGCTCGCGATCGAATCGATGATTCTGCACCGCGCCGCCGTGCATGAACCGCTGCCCGAAGCACTGCGTCCGATCCTCGGCATTCAGCTCGCGCCGCCGGTGGTGGGCGGTGTGACGTATCTGAGCTTAAGCAGTGGCACGCCTGATCTGGTCGCGCTGATGCTGCTCGGCTATGGGCTCTACCAGGCGTTGCTGCTGTTGCGTCTGCTGCCGTGGATTCGCCAGCAAGCATTCGTGCCGGGATACTGGGCGTTCAGCTTCGGTGTAGCCGCATTGCCGACGATGGCGATCCGCATGGTCGAACGAGGCGCAACGGGTCCGCTCGAATGGATTGCGCCGGTTTTGTTCGTCGCCGCGAATGTGGTGATTGGAATTTTCGTGGTGAAGACGCTTGGGTTGCTGGTGCAAGGGAAGTTGATTCCGGCTGCAGTCGTTCCTCAGCCTGCAGCTCAAATTGCAGCAGACTCGCGTATTGCGCGGGCCTAGAAATGAAAACGCCCAAGTCCACGGATAGCCGACCGTCTGTTGCTAGTCAGGTATTTGTCGTGGCCCTTGGGCGGAAAAAATTGTCCGCGATGACGGATGGTTTGTCAACGCACACCTCGCCGACGTCAACGTAACGCCATCACAATCAACACAGCACCAACGATCGCTACCGCGTCTTCGATCAAGGCGGCCGGCAAGTCGCGGCCAAACGTGCGCGCCAACGCGCCTCTCACCTTCGCGCCGCCCAGGGTGCCGATCACTGCGCCCACCACCCCGGCAATCAAACCACCCACCAAGCCACCATGTGCGGCCCCGATCGCCGCGCCACTCAACCCACCCAGGACGATACGCGTGCCAAATTGCATCGGCACGGTACGGCTAGGCGTTTTCGGCAGTTGATCCGTAATCAGTTCGACGATCGCCAGCACTGTGAAGATGTACGGCGTGGCAGCAAAACCGAGAAATGCCAGCGGCGTGTCCTGCAGCGGCAACCACCCGAGATGCGCCGCCCAACTAACGGCTGCGGGCGCAGTCATCGCGCGAAGGCCGGCCACTACGCCGATTAGCAATGCCAGGACATAGACAGACATAGGGGCCCCCTTTGGTGTGGCCCTAGTGTCGCACGATTCGCCTTTCAATCGTAAGCGAAAGACGTAGGCCAGTCTCTCCCATAGTCGGCCCGTTGTTCCCGTAGCCGGTTCGCCTTTTTTCCAGTGGTCAGCACGTTTGCACCACGAACCGGTTCATGCGCTGAACGAACGCTCACACGATCAAACCGACGCCGCGATCAACGCACCGACGTCAGCAATCGCCGCATTGCAGCGCGCCGCATCGCCACTCGTTTCGGTCAGGTAAACGGTCACGAGAATCGGCCCGCGTCCCGGCGGCCACAGAATCGCGACGTCATTTGCCGTGCCGTGATCGCCCGTACCCGTTTTATCGCCGACGCCCCAATCCTTCGGCAGCTTCGCGCGAATCCGTTCGGCGCCGGTCTGATTGGCAGCCAGCCAGGCCAGCAGTTGCGCACGCGACGACGAAGACAACCGCTCGCCCAGCAGCAGCTCGCGCAGATTGCCGAGCATGGCGTTGGGCGTGGTGGTGTCGCGTGGATCGCCGGGCGTCGCTTCGTTCAGCGTCGGCTCATTGCGGTCCAGACGCGTGATGCCGTCGTCGATACTGCGCGCGAACGCGGTCAAAGCCGCGGGGCCGCCAAAGCTCGCCAGCAGCAGATTAGCCGCTGTGTTATCGCTGAGCGTAATGGCCGCCTTGCACAAGTCGGCGACGCTCATCCCCGCTTCGCCGGTGCGCTCGCGGGTGTGCTGGCTGGTGGCCGGCGAGTACGGCACAAGATCGGCTTTGGAAAATACGATGCGCCGTTCCAGGTCCTCTTGTCCGTGATCCACGCGCGTCAGCACGAAACTCGCCGCCAGCAGTTTGAACGTGCTGCACATCGGAAAACGCTCGTCCGTCCGCAAACCGGCGTGCAATCCGGAGGTCGTGTCGACGATCGACACGCCGAGCCGGCCGCCGCTTTCCGCTTCGATCTGCGCGAGCCGTTGACGAATGGCGTCCGCCTTGGCCACGCTGCCGCCCTGCTTTGCCGTGCCCGCCTTCACCGCTTTCCCGAACGCGCCACCACTGCCAACCGCAACCCCAGCTATCGAAACACCGAGCATCGCGCCCGCGAATTTCCGTCTTGTGATCATCGCCGCTCCTTATTTGAAGCCGCAACTATCGGTTTTTCGGCGTCCGCTGGCAAACGATGATAAGTTAGCCTAACCCCTAGAAAATCTTATGCCTCCGCCATGAGACCGTATCTCCCGTTGAATGCGCTGCGCGCCTTCGAATCGTCCGCGCGGCATCTGAGCTTCACGCGCGCCGCGCTCGAATTGAACGTCACCCAGGCGGCTGTGAGCCAGCAGGTCAGAACGCTGGAGGAGCGGCTTGGCACGGCGCTCTTCAACCGTCTGCCCCGCGGACTGGCCATGACCGACGAAGGCCTCGCGCTGCGCCCTGTCCTCACGGATGCATTCGATCGCATCGAAGCCGTGCTCAAACAGTTCGATGGCGGCCACTTCCACGAGGTGTTGACGGTCGGCGTGGTGGGCACTTTCGCGGTGGGCTGGTTGATGTCGCGGCTCAAGTCGTTTCGCGACGCGCATCCGTTTGTCGAGCTGCGGCTGCTGACGAACAACAATCTGGTCGATCTCGCCACCGAAGGCCTCGACTTCGCGATCCGTTTCGGCGACGGCACCTGGCCAGGCTCGCTCGCCACCCGGCTGCTCGACGCACCGCTCGCGATTCTGTGTGCGCCCGAGATCGCCAGGCGTCTGTCCGTGCCAACGGATCTCGCCAACGAAACTTTGCTGCGCTCCTATCGCGTCGACGACTGGATGAACTGGTTCACGGCTGCCGGCATCCCGCCGCGGCCGATTCGCGGCCCGGTGTTCGATTCATCGCGGCTCATGGTGGAAGCGGCCATGCAGGGTGCGGGTATCGCGTTGGCGCCGGCGCTGATGTTCGATCACGAGATCAACACGGGCCGGCTGGTGCGGCCGTTCGAGGTGGAAGTTCACGCCGGCAGCTACTGGCTGACGTGGTTGAAGGGCAAACCGATGACGTCGGCGATGCTGCTGTTCAGTCAGTGGATCGTCAAGGAAGCGGCCTCGCACACACAAAGCTAGCAAACTGCCGTGCGTCGATGGCCGTTCATGGCGGGTCGCTCGGCTTGCGGCGGGAACACGTTCCACGAGCCGTCGTCATGACGGAAGAAGAAGATCGACAACAAACCGCTCGGCCGCAGAGCTTCTACACAAACGTAACGCTGATGCTGCGACGCGCGGTGGCAAAACTGAACGACACGTGCGGGCATCGACGGGGTCGGCGCAAGCCATTTATCGACGGCCCAGTGCAAGGTCTTTTCTGCGGCAACCATGATGCTCTCCTCGATCCTTGAATCCCTGAATTGCTGAACTCGTTCCTGCTCGTTACCGCTCGCTCAGGCGAGTTGGGCGGCAACCTGACCATTCTTCGCGGTGCGTTCGACAAACGCCTTCACCAGACACACCAGCGTGAGCACGCCGGCACGGGGATGCGTCAAGCAGCAATGCACCTGTTCGCTGCGGCTTTCGCCAAGCAGGCACCACGCGCAGAAGTGCTCGCAGTTATTCGTCAGCAGGCGGTAATGGTTTTCGCCGAGGCGGGAGCGCGCGCGGCGCACGGCTTCATCGCCGACGTAACGGGCGCTCGGGGTCGGGCGGATCGTCAACGGATGACCGGCGGCGAAGCGGGTCAATTCCACTTCTTCCACCGGACCGCGATGCGCCGAGCTCGCAAAACCCGCGTAATGAACCACGCGGCCATTGCCGACATAAATGCCGTGATGTTCGTAGCCGCGCCGTTGCGTCACGAGATGCGCGCCGATCGGCAGGTCGATGGTCGACGTTTCATTGCAGCGTTCGTCTTGGTCTTCGCTGCTCGTCGGGAGGTGGTTCGTGTTCATGGCTGGTCTCGCTTCAATATCCAACACTGTTGCGAGATCTTTTGCATCATCCGGGCCATGTGGCGAAAAGCCTTTATTTAAAGGGCTGGCAGGAATTGGGAGGCATTTTGAGTGCAGCAGATGTCCGTTGGGATCCGACACAAATCAAACCGATCTGTTGGCAGACGTCGATCATTTGGAGCGTAGGTTGAGCCACAGCGAGTCGGTTCGCCAGGGGCCGGGAGTCCGGCCAATGTGTTGGGTCCTGCACCGGTGTGAGTGCCCGGATGTTGGCTGCATCCCGACCTCTCCAGTTCTGCACGAACAGGCGCTGCCTGCCCAGGTGCGCGGAATCGCCCACCAATCAACGCGTTACGAGAAAGCGCCCGCTCGAGCCGCAAACTGGCACAGCACTTGCACCATCACGTTCAATTCCTTTTCAACCGCGCGCCCGACGCACGCGGCCAACCGGAGAACGATATGGCTTCCATCACAGTAAACGACCTCTCGCTGAACCTCGCGCTCGACCGTAAAGCAATGGCGGCGATCCGCGGCGGCGGCGGTGCGCCGTGGGTGTACGGCTGGATTCAGCCCTATGTGCGGGAAACACCGAGCATCGGTCCGGTGGTGAACCTGTACGACATCTCGAACAACTTCTATGCTAACCAGATGATCAACACGTTCCAGTCGGTCGACGTACGCAACACCGGCGCGAACTCGAACATCAACGTCTCCCCGGACGCACGCAGCAGAAACGATACGGTGTAACCCTTGTGACCTGTCCGAGCCAATTTCGATGGACGTCGTCCGCGCGGTCCGACGCCGGACGCGTCCGTGAAATCAACGAAGATGCCTGCCTCGCCCAGCCCGAACCCGGACGCTGGGCCGTCGCCGATGGCATGGGCGGGCACGCGGTCGGCGATCTGGCGAGCCGCGTGGTGATCGATTCGCTGAGCCGGCTCGCGCCGCCGCTCGCGATGAAAACCTGCATCGCCGACGCACGAGCACGGCTGCAAAAGGCCAACCGCCAACTGAGGGACGAAGCCGCGCGCCGCCAGGTGCAACGGATCGGCAGCACCGTCATCGTGCTGCTCGCGTGCGACCGCTTCTGCGGTTACCTATGGGCCGGCGACAGTCGTCTCTATCTGTATCGCGAAGGGCAATTGCGGCAACTCACGCGCGATCATAGTCAGGTGGAAGAACTCAAATCGCTCGGCGTGATTACCGACGAAGAGGCGCGCCATCACCCGGCGCAGCACATGATCACGCGCGCGGTGGGCGCCACGGACGTGCTCGAACTCGATGACGATGCAATCGAAGTCGCGGACGGCGACGTTTTCCTGCTTTGCAGCGATGGGCTCAGCAACGAAGTCAGCGATGCGGAAATATTGGCGGTGCTGACCTCGGTGGCGTGCGAGCGCGCGTCCGATGAACTGGTTGAACTGGCCATTGCGCACGGCGGACGTGACAATGTCACCGCCGTGGTGGTGCAGGCTGAAGATCCGTATGCGTCAGACAAAACCCTGCTGAACCCCGCGCCTTGAACACACAGTTCGAAAGAAATTGCAATTTATGTGTGTTCTTCCTAATATCCACCCAACATTCGGATGGGTAGTATCCCTCCCGTGAGCGTACTGCATTGCAATACGCAACCGTCGGCGCTTTGTCCACGCGTTCAGGCGGACAACACCCACGCCTTTGGCCTTGATCGCTCAAGGGCTTGACGCAATCACGAGTGGGGCGCGCCATGGAGTTTTTGGAAAAAAACGTCGCGACGGAATTGATTGAGCGGAAGGATCACGCCCTCGAACATGTCGGGTTGGATGGCGAGAAGCGGACGTATTTCCCGGCCAGGTCAATGTGGTTGCGGTTGGAACAGCTCCATGTGGCCCAACAGCTCGCAGAGCCTCTGGACGCAGACAAACAGCCAACACTCTCCACGTCGCTGCACGGAATGGCACATCTCGATGGCCAGGAGCTGTCGATCATCGGCGACGCTGAACACGCGATGCTCGCCGTTGAGGTGTCCTTCGAGGCCCGCGACGTCAGCAAGGCTGACCGCTTAGGTCTGCGCGAGTTGGAGGACGAACTCGGTACTTCGTTTGCCGACGTGCCGCTCGGTACTGCTCGTCTCGGTGTCAATCGGGCCGACGCAGAGACCGGCGAACCCGATCAGTGGTGGCTCGCCTGCCACATTCCCGAAGCCTGTATACATGCGCTTTCGAAAGCGACGTCCGACGGCCGGTTTGGCGCAGTCGAGTTGGGACTGGCGCTGCGACACCTCTACACGGCCGAAAGTGCTATGGCTAACCCTCGGCGCGAGCCGGACCTTTTTCTCAGGCCCAGCAAAAGCGACGGCGCAATTGAATGTCCGGAAATCGCAGTTGGCTACGTCACCCACCTTCGTATCGACCTCGCAACTGCTCAATTGCGCACCGCGACGACGAGCGGCGACCGCACTGATGAATTAACGGCGAATCCTGTCGCGGAGGCCGTGAACTCACTGGCTGTCAGGCTCACCAGCCTCATGACCACGGTAAGATGGATTGGCTTCTTCATCGGCATATTGCTCTTTCTTGAAGTTCTCGAGAGGCTCTGATCAGGCACGCCCGAAAACCGTCGAAGCATCCAGCCTCAACTATCGCTGTCTTCCTCATCGTGCTCGTCAGCGCCGTTTCTGTTCGTGGGCGGTGCATTGCGATTGCGAAAATCCTTCGAATGCAGGCCATGCTTCTTTAGAAGCATTTGCAGATGCGAGCGGTTCATATCGATGCGCCGCGCCAGTTCCGCAACCGTGCCGCTCACTTCGCGCAGGCCCCGCTCCAGGAAGGCTTTTTCCGCGTCGTCGCTCGCGGCGCGCTTCGCGTCGCTCAGCGACATCAGATTCGCCACGCTGATTGGTTCCTGTCCCGTCGCAGTGGTTACACTGGAAGCAGTCGCGGCTGACCCTGGCGCGGCCGGCCGCATATCCACCGGCAGATGATCGACATCCGCCATGTCGCCGGCGAGGCACGACACGCGATACATCACGTTGCGCAGTTCACGAATATTGCCCGGGTACGCATAGTTCAGCAGAAAGTCCCGCAGACGCGGCGTCAATCTGACGGGCCTGCGTTTCAACGTACCTGCAGCTTCATCGCCGAACCAGGCAATCAGCAGCGGTATCTCATCGCGCCGCTCGCGCAGTGGCGGCAACGTGACATGAATCACGCTGAGACGGTAGAACAGGTCCTCGCGGAACTTGCCCTCTTCGCTGAGTTGCCGCAGATTGCGATTGGTCGCGGCGACGATGCGCGTATCGACAGCAATCGTCTCATCAGAACCCACGCGCTGAATCTCGTGTGCTTCCAGCACGCGCAGCAACTTCACCTGACCGGCCAGCGGCAACTCGCCGATTTCGTCGAGAAAGATCGTGCCGGTATGCGCGCTTTCGAATTTGCCCTTGCGGTCATTCGAAGCTCCCGTGAACGCGCCCTTGCGATGACCGAACAATTCCGACTCCAGCAGATTGTCCGGAATCGCACCGCAATTCACGGAGATAAAGGGCTTGTCCGAGCGCGAACCATTCGCGTGAATTACCTTCGCCATCAGCTCCTTACCGGTGCCGCTTTCGCCATCGATCAACACCGGCAAATCGGTCGGCGCCGCCTTCTCGGCGATTTCGAGCGATTCGAGCAAACGTGGATTGTCGCCGAACGTCCCTTCGAAAATGAAGCTGCGCTCGATCAGCGCCTTTCTGCGCGCACCACGGGATTGATCGGCAGCCGTGGCAGGCTCAGCGGCCGTTGCGGCCTGCACGAAGCGCTCCTTGTGCGAGAGCTGCATGACTTCGTCGCGCAACGAGGTGGCTTGCCGGAGCAGCTTGTCGATGTCGGCGCGCTCGAGCCGGGACGACCAACGCAGCGTCGAGCGCAAAATCTCGATGCGTTCGATCAAACCCGCGTATGAAATCGCCGGGCTGAGCTCTTCTACCTGGTCGAGTATCTTCATCACGCACTCAACTGTTTCTGGACCAACTGGTAGTACATGCCGCCGCGCTGGATCAGTTCATCGTGACGGCCCTGTTCGACAATCGCCCCTTCATACAGCACCAGAATCTTGTCGGCACGCATGATGGTGCTGAGCCGATGCGCAATGATCACCGCCGTTCGGCCCTTCAGAATGTCATGCATATTGCCGAGGATATTGCTTTCCGATTGCGAGTCCAGCGCCGAGGTCGCCTCGTCGAAAACCAGCAGACGCGGATCGTGATACAGCGCCCGCGCAATGCAAAGCCGCTGGATCTGCCCACCGGATAAGCCAATGCCGCGTTCGCCGACAATCTGCTCGTAGCCGAGCGGCATCTTGCTGATGAACGCGTGCGCGTCGGCCATTTTCGCGACCTCCTCGATGCGGCGCCGTTCGGGCGCGTCGTCGCCGCTGGCAATGTTTTCGGCAATCGTGCCGGAAAACAGCAGATTGCTCTGCATTACATAGCCGATCTGCGCGCGGTAATAGGCTTTGTCGACCACGCCGAGGTCGTAGCCGTCGATGGTCATCTTGCCCTCGGTCGGCGCGTAGAAGCCGACCAGCAGCTTGGCGAGCGTCGTCTTGCCGGACCCGCTGCGGCCCACAATCGCCACCAGTTCGCCGGGCTTGATGTCAAAGCTGATATTTTCCAGTACATACGCCGAGTCGTCCTCGCCGTAGCGGAAGTAGACGCCGCTAAAACTGATTTCGCCCTGCAGTTCCGGCAGCATCACGCGCGAAGGCAAATCCTGCGGCTTCTGTTCCGGCTCGATATCGAGCACGTCGCCGAGGCGTTCCATCGCCACGCCCGCGTCGTTCAACATGCTCCATAAGCCGACCAGTCCCATCAGCGGACCCAGCACGCTGCCCATGAACGCATTGAACGCAATCAACTGACCGATGGTCATTTCGCGCGCCAGCACCAGATTTGCGCCGACCCAAAGGATGGCGATCGTCGTCGCCGCATTCAGCAACTGGCTGCCAAGCCCAATGAGAATGTTGAAGGCGTGCGCCCGGTATTGCACTTCGAGCGCCTTCGCGTACTTCTTCTCCCAGCGCAACCGCACCGGCCGTTCGATGCCCATACCCTTGATGGTCTCGACACCGGCGAGCGCTTCCATCAAAAACGACTTCGACTCGGTCGAGGCCGTGAATACCTCACGCGCATAGTTCTTGATCTTCGGCGTGGCTAGCGCGGTCAACGCC
Organism: Paraburkholderia sp. WS6; assembly: GCF_030464835.1. NCBI lineage: Bacteria > Pseudomonadati > Pseudomonadota > Betaproteobacteria > Burkholderiales > Burkholderiaceae > Paraburkholderia > Paraburkholderia sp. WS6. Next base: position 75,104 of record NZ_JALQCK010000028.1, on the reverse strand, counting down.
ATGATGGGTATCACGAACGCGATCAATACCAGCGTCATCTTCACGTTGTAGACGAACATGATCGTGAAGTAGATGAACACCATCAGCAGATTCAACGCGGTGGTCACCGTGGATTCGGTGAGGAAGGCGCGGATCGTCTGGTTCTCCTGAAAACGCGCGAAGATGTCGCCGGTCTTCCGCTTGGCGAAAAACGAGAACGGCAGCGACATGGTGTGCTTGAAGAACTGCGACATCATCGCGAAGTCCATGTTGCGCACCATGAAATTCGCCAGATACGCGCGAATCGTCGACATCAATTGCGAAAACACATTGGCGATAATCAGGCCGCCGATCAGCAGATGCAGCAGGCTGACGTTCTGATGCACGATCACGCCGTCGAGAATGTTCTGGATGATCAGCGGCGGAATCACGCCGAGTACCTGAATCACAAACGTGGCAAGAAACAGGTGACCGAGAATCTTCTTGTACGGCCTGAGGTAGCCAACAAAGCGTATCCACGGCGAACGCGCGGCGGACATCTGCATGAGATTCGGTCCGCCGGTAAAGAGCAGACACGTGCCGCTCCAGCCGCGTTCGAAATCCTCGACCGTCATTTTCCGGAAGCCGAGTGCCGGATCGGCGACCCACACGTAGTCCTTCGAGAGCCCGTACACCACTACATAGTGGTAGCCCTCCCAATGCACGATGAAGGGCAGATCGAAACCGCGCAAGGAATCGAATGTGCATTGCACGCCGCGTGCAGTGAAGCCAAGCGATTCGCCCGCACGCGCGAGGCTGTCGAGCGTGGCGCCTTGCGTCGTGACGTTGGCGAGTTCGCGCAGTTTGCCGAGCGTCATCGGGATGCTGTAGTGGCGGCATACCATGGCGAGGCACGCGGCGCCGCAATCCATTTCCTCAGCCTGTTCGACCAGCGCAAAGCGCTTGATGACCTTTTCGCCGAACTCGGGTTTGGTCTGCAGGTCGAGCATCAAAGGCAGTTTGCGCCGCTGCTCCAGGCGCTTTTGCCGCTGCAATTCGCGGTCGCCGTAACGAATCCGCTCATCCAGCACTTCGCGCAGCTTCGGATTGCGCTCCAGAATGAAATGGACGGTTCGCTCCGGGATCACCAGCAGCCGCGTATCGGTCGTCGCCACCACCGACGCCATTTGCTCCTGCCGCATCAAACACGCCTTTTCGCCGAAGATTTCGCCTTCGCCTAAGGTCGCAAGCGTGTAGTCGTGGCCTTCCTCGTGACGGACAATGCGCACGCCGCCTTGCCGCACCACATAAAGCCGCCGGTCATCGCGCCCATCTTGCTTGAGAATTTCCTTGCCCTCGGCCACCCGTTTCACGCCGACGCTGCGCACATATTCTTCGAGTTCCGCCTTGTTGAGCTTGCCGCGCAGATCGAACAACTGAGCGACGAAACCGCCGGCCGAACTGATCGCTACATAGCTCGCGATAAACGCCAACGCGGCCTGATTGCCGGCGATCACCGGCTCGATCGCGGCACGGGGAATGAACAGCAATTCGGTTTTCGCGGACGCCCGTACCGACGCCTCATGCACGTACGCGCGCAACATCGCAATGTCGGCGAAAATCTCGCCGGTTTTGCGCACGCCCATGCTGGTTTCCTTGCCATGCTCCTCGGTGAAGATACGCACCGAGCCCGAGCGAACCACGTAAAGACCGTCAGCCGTCTCACCCGCCGAGCACACCGTTTCGCCGAACGAATAGAAGCGTGCCTGCGCATATTCGGCAAGACGCTCGATCTCGTCGCGCGAAAACGGCGAGAGAATTTCCACCGAGGTGAGAAACTCGGCAGCGGAGGGCGCGGTCTGGGGTGCATCCATGGGCTTGCGGACCTCGGTTCGGCTAACGTGCTTCGATCACATGTTCCTGCGAGCGGGCAATCAGCCAGCTCTCGCGCAGCAGACGTCTGACTTCAGAGGCGACATCCGCGTCGAGCATCGCCGGATACTTCGCCGTCACGGCGAAAATCTCGAAGCACGAGCGATCCGCCGACGGAAATGGCCCAAGCAGATCGCCCACCGCCGCGTTGAAAATCTTCGCCTCGATGTCCGGCTTCAAGGATCCGCGCAGCACTTTGCCGATCACGCCGCCGGCTTCGCGCGTATCCGCGATCGAATGCTCGCGCGCCATGTCGGCGAAACTGTCGGGATCGTCGTGCAGGTACGAGATCATTTCCTTCGCCTTGCCTTCGCTGTCGAGCACGATATGGCTCACCTCGATCGCGTCGAACTTCGGCGAATTCAGCGCGAAATAATCCTTGATCGCCGCCTCGTTGCCGACCACGTCGAGCATCTTCTCCTGATACAGCCCGTCCGTAATGAAGGCCTCGAACTCGTCGAGACTCACGCCGAGCGCATCGAGGTACTGATTCATATCCGTCGCGCGATGCAAGCCGCGCACGCGGCGGAACTGATCGGCGCGCTGCTGGATGTCGTCGGCAGTAACGGCAATGCCCTGCTTCTTGGCCGCATGCACCGTGAGCTTGTCGCGCACGATCTGCTCGATCAGGCTATCGAACTGGCCGGTCAGTTTCAGAAGACGAATGAACTCGGAAACGTCCACGACTTCGTCATCGATTCGCACTATCGCGGTCATGTCATCCGCTCCTTTAATTGACGTGTGATCGGCGCGCTCATCCCGCCACCTGTCTGAATGGATCGAGCCCCAGATCGATCAGGCGCCGTTCGCGCACCACGATCTCCGCGCTCGCCGTCATGCCATAGCGCAGCGGATAGCGGGTGTCGGCGATCTGGTAGTAGTTCTTGTCGAGCGTGACGCGGCCCTCGTACACCGGCTGCTTGTCCTGCAAGGACGGCTTGGTGGCCGGCGAAATATAGGCGAGCGTGCCGTTGATCAGCCCGTAGCGCTGATATGGGAACGCGTTGAATTTCAGCTTCACCGGCTGGCCCTCGTGCAGAAAAGCACGATCGTGTTCGGCGATTTCGATCTTCAGCACGGGCTTCGCATCTTTTGGCGCGATGCCGCCGAGCGGCGCGTTCGCCTGGATCTTGTCGCCTCGCTGCGTGGAGGTCACGTCGGTGATGACGCCGGAGACCGGCGCGAGGATCAGCAGGAAGTTGTCTTTGTCGATGTTCTCGAAACGGATCCGCGCGGCGGCTTCGGACACGAGGCGCGCGGTCTGAAGTTGCAGACGCAGTTTGTCTTCGGCGTCGGTGATGTCGCGGACTGCCGAGTCGTACTGGAGTTGCAGGTCGGTGGTCTGCTGCCCGCTGGTTTCGAGTTGCGCATTGGCCTGCGCGTATTCGTGGCTCAGGCGGAAATCCAGCTCCGCGAGTTTCGATTGCGCGACACGATAGGCGTTATCCGCTTCCATCGCGGCGGTTCGCTTCTGCTCCACCTGCAGCTCGGCGATGCCGCCGCCACCCGGCTGAGCGAACAGCCGCGAGTAACGATCCAGCTCCTGACGCGCCGCCTCACGCGTGCGGCGCGCGTTGTCGAGCACGCTGCGCGCTTCGTCGAGTTCGGCTTTCTGGCCTTCGGCGAGCTTGGTTGTGCCCTCGGAGACGCGATTTTCGTGCAGGCGGGCTTCTACTTCCATCTGCGCCTTCAGCGCGGCCGCCTTGCGCTCCATCAGCGCCTTCTTCTCGGGGAACTGCTTCCAGTCGCGCTCGGCGTCTTCGAGTTTGAGCTGCGCTTGCAGCGCGTTGCTCGCTGCTTCGATCGCGCCGCGTGCATTCAGCCGCGCCAGCACGTCGCCCTTCGACACCGGCTGCCCCTCGGCGATGTACAGATCGGCGAGCTCGCCATCGATCGGCGCATAGATGCGACGCACCTCCGATTCCGGCGAGAGCGTGCCTTGCGCACTGACGATCACATCCGCGCGCCCCACGAACGACCACAGCAAGCCGGCCACCACCAGCGCGACCATCGCCCAGATCAGCGCGCGAGCAAGCCGCACCGGCTCGGCGGTCAGAATCGCGATGCCTTCGACGCTGTGATCCTCCAGCGCCTCCGACAACGGTCTAGGGTGATTGTCGCGCTTCACTCTGCTCGCCTCCGATCAACGCCAGCTTCGCCTTCAAGAGTCCGGGGTCCAGCACCATACGCAATTCGGTCAGCGAGCGGCGCTGCAAATCCGCTTCGGCCTGGATATCCGCGAGCAGGCGGTCGAAGTCCGCGGGATGATCCGCCTTCAGTTGCGTATAGATACGCATGCCTTGTTGCGCGGCGGACTGTGCATCGGAAAGCAGACGCGCCTCGCTGCGAAAGCCGGGCGAAATGCCCGCTTCCAGCCGCTGCGTGCCGCCGATCGGCCCGCTCGCCCGATATTGTTTCCACAGGCTTTGCGCGCGCAGCATCAGGTCCTGGGCGCGCGCCAGCGCTTTGTCGTGCAACGCGGCGACGTCTTTCTGGATCGATTGCACGAACCACATGTCCGCCACCGGATCGAGACTGGCGTAGAACGACAGCAGGCGCTCGTCATAGTCCTTGCCGCCGCGCGTCTTCTGCAAGTCGGCGAACTGGTCAAGCTGCGCTCTCTTGTGCGCCAATTCCGCGGCGATCACGTCGGACCACGGCCCGGCAGGCATGGCCTGCAAATCCGCCAGCGCCTGTTGGGTGTCGCCGCGCTGCCAGGCAGCGGTCGCCGCGTCATGACGCTGGATAACGTCCGCGGACGGCAAACGGCTCGCGGACAGTTGCTGAAACTGCGCCTGAAACGGCGGGGTGTTGAAACGCACCGTCTTCAGCAAGGCGAGCAATGGCGTCAGTTGCCGGCTGAGCGCCGCGTTCAGCACATCGGTGTAATGGTGCAAATCTTCCCGCACACGATCGAGGCCGGCGAGGCGCGGATAGCGCTGCGCGTAATCGTCAAGAATGGCTGGCAGCGCTGCGGGTTTGTCGCGCGCCAGTTCGGTGCGAATGGTGCCGTTCAGGCGGTCGATGGCGGCGAGATAGACCGAGTCGTCGCTTTCCAGTTTGCGCAGATGGCTCAACGCCTGCGCGTACGGCTCCGCAAAAATGGGCACATACGAGGCGATGCGGTCGAGTGCGCGCTGATGGCCCCTGGCGTCGTCGTCCCAGCGTTGCAGCAAGCCGCCGATAGTCGTCTCGTCGGCGTACATGCGGATTGGTGCGTCCACCCCGCCGCGTCCCGCCACGAAGCGCTCCAGGTCGCCCACCCACTGCAATTCGCCGACCAGAGAAGTGGCGTCCGCATTGTTCGCACTCAACGCTCTCATCTCCTTGAGCAGCGTGTCGGCCTGATCGAACTGCGCCTTTTGCAGCGTACTCAGCCAGCCGGGGAGTTTCGCCTTCAGTAGCGCTTCGCTCGCCAACGCACTGACTTTCGTGTCGGCGGGGTGCTGCGCCAGATAGCCGTTTGCCGCCGTCACCGCGCTGGTGTAATCGCCGCTCGCCAGCAGGTTTCTCAACTCGCGCTCTGACGAACCGCGCAAGTAGAGCGTCAGCGCAATGGCCACCAGAAGGGCGAAGGCCGCGCCACTCCACCATACGGCGCGACGCGACAGGGTGTGATCGCCACCCGCAAAGGCCTTGCTGAGTTCTCCCGCGAGCAGCCGCCAACGCTGCGGCCGGCTCTGTGCTGCGTTCGTGCCATGTGCGCCGTTTGCGCTTTGCTTGCCATGAGTGCCGTTTGCGCCATGCGTGCCGTTAGTTCCGTTCGTGGTATTCGCACCGCCTGTCGGCGTGTCGCGTTTCGCGTGCGCGGATGCGGCCTGCGCCGCTTCGTTGACTTCGTCTTCGCGTTGTAGCCCTGGGTCCACGCAAAAGATATCGAGGAACGAATGCGCGGCGCCAACGAACGTGGTCTTGTCCGTGTCGGCGGCCTCGTCAGTAGCGGGATTGAGGAATAGCTGGGTCACGGTCGGCTCGACTTCAGGGGGTTTCTGCAGCGTCACCCTGTAGACGAAGTGGTCGCCACCAAATGCAAGGAGGTCCCCCTCCACAAGCGGCACCGCGGTTTCGTCGAGCCGCTTTCCGCCGACGAATGTGCCGTTGGTGCTGCCGAGATCTTCGAGGTAGAGCTCGCCGCCCTTCAGGAAGATGTGGGCATGACGCCGCGAGATGTAGTTGACCTGATGTGGATAGCGATCCTTGTAGCGCGAGAAAACCTCGTCAGCCTTGCTGATGAGAAAGGGGAACGCCTGCACGTCGATCGGCTGAAGCTCGAGGTCGTCGCGCTGCGGCACCAGCAGCAGGCCGGGTGCGGGCGCCGCGCGCGCGACGACGATCCGCGCGCGCGGCTCGATACTCACGCGGTAGCAAAGCTCGCCGCCGAAACATAGTTCGTCGCCGGCACGCAGCCGCGCGGGGGCTTGCCGCACCGCAGTGCCGTTGAGCGTCGTACCGTTCTTGCTGCCGAGGTCGGCAACATAGACGGCGCCGTGCTCCGTGAAAATCCGCGCATGGCGGCGCGACAGGCGGGTAAGGCGTTCGGCGGGATAGTCGGTGAATGGCGCTTCGCTGCGGCCGATCGCGAACAGGCTGTCGACGATCCGGATCGCGTCGAGTGCGGGACGCTGCGCGGACGCAACCGGCGACAGCACCACGTCGAACGCGGAGTCCTGTGTTGCACGCATCTCAGCAATCTGGGCTTCGCCGGTAGTCATTTTATCTGGATCACTAATCGTTTACCCGCTGCGACGAGCGCGCAACGGGAACGGCAAGAAGAACTACGGCGAATTGCGGATATTTTAGCGAGCCCGGCAGAACCGGGCTCCTTACAAATTTTAAGTCACGCATGGCAAGTGTCAATTTTCTGATCGTCGGTTGAAAGGGCCATTCATGCGTCATATGCAGCCGAATCGTGCCTCGGATTAGCTCAGTGTTCCTTTACTTCCGCCTGCACATCCACGCTCGGCCAACCGCCGCCCAGCGCCTTATAAAGCAACACCGTGTCGGACAGAATCAACTGATGGTTAGAGAGCAGTTCCTGCTGCGCTTCCAGCAAGGTCCGCTCGGTTTCGAAAACTTCCAGTTGCGACACCACGCCGAGACGCAATTGCGACTGGATCTGCTCGGCGACGATTTGTAAACGCGACACCTCCTGCTGCAATTCCACCCGCTGCGCCTTGTGCGAATTCAGATTGACCAGCGCGTTCTCCACTTCCTCGAACGCACCCATGACGGCCACGCGGTACTGTTGTTCCGCGACCGTCGATTGCGCTTGCGTGACCTTCACATGAGCCCGCACGCCGGGATCGAGCAGGGGGATGTTGATGCTGGGCATGAATCCGTAGGTGAACGACTTCAGCAAATCGGTCAACGCGAAACTCGCGGTGCCACCGTGACCGGTGAGGTTGATGGTGGGCAATTGCGCGAGCTTGGCCTGGCCGACCAGGTCGTAGGCTTCCAGCACTCTGAACTCGGCGGCCACCACGTCAGGCCGGCGCGCAAGGAGTTGCGCGGGCAAGCCGTCCGGCACCACGGGCAGTTGCACGCGTTGCTGCAAATGCCCCTTGGGCAACTGGAACTCACCCGCCGGCACACCGAGCAGCGTGCACAACGCGTTGTTCGCGACATCGCGCGAGCGGCGCAGTTCGAGCAACTGATTCGTTAGACGGTTGATCTCGGCTTGCTGGCGCAATACCTGGGTTTGCGGCACAAGGCCGTTGCGGCGTTGGCCGTCGTAGATAGTGAGGATTTGCCGGTTCGTGACCAGCGTTTGTTGCTGCTGCTCGATCTGGTCGTCGAATTGCAGGATCTGGAAGTAGGTACTCGAGACGTTCGCCACCAGTTCCAGATAGCCGGCGCGCCAATCCGCTTCGCTGGCGTGGAACTCGGCCTTCTGTGCCTGAACGCCCTTCTCCACTTTGCCCCAGATATCGATGTCCCAGCTCACCTGCGTCGCGACGTTGTACTGTTTGGAAAACGTCTGACGCGTAGTCTTTTCGAAATCGGCGCCGCCGCCGAGATCCATGGTCGGCAACGCGCCTGCCTTGGCCTCGCCGATCTGCGTGCCGGCCACGTCAATACGTGCGGCCAGCACCTTGATATCGAAGTTGCTCGCGATCGCCTTCGCGATCAGCGTGTCCAGATACGGATCGTGGAAGCCTTTCCACCAGTCCGGCTCGATGGTCGCGGCCGCCGATACCGGCGAGCCTTTCTGATCCGACCAGGACGCCTTGGCGGGCGTATCCGGCCGCTTGTAGTCGGGCATGCTGACATCGATACACGCACTCAGCGACAGTGCGCAAACCGTTGCAGCGCAGAGTCCGCGCAGCGCCGCTGCCATGCGGCTCGCACTCGCCGGCCGGCGGCCAGGACAGCACCGCGCTGTGGCGTTGAAAAAGCGCTGACGAACCATTGAATCAAGCAACGCTGACACGATTTTCTCCGATGACACCGGCTACGTTGCACGAGGAGAACGCGCTATTTAAGTAAAGCATGTCCTGCCCGGCTTCACCATCGAAGCGGTGCAGGAAGGTCGGCGCGGGGATCGGGCGGTGACGCTGGGGTCGTGTGGAAAGAACGATTGGATGCGAAATCTTTTTGACGCGCGGGGGTTGCCTGAGCTTGCGCGTCCCGCGGAGGCCTGAGAGCCTCCGCGGCGGCTTACGCCGTTCAATACACGTTGATGTTGTTGCTCGAAGTCACATGCGGGTCGATCGTGGTGGTGACGCCGGCGACGAACGCTGCGTTGTTGCCGTTGGCGCTCTGAATGTTCATTTCGTTGCTGATCAACTGCGTGGCGCTGACATTCTTGCTGTTGTTCGGCGTATACACGGGCGAGTAGTTGAAGAACGAAGACGACGGATAGCCGTAGCCGAAGCCGCCACGCACGGCGCTCATGGCCTTGCTGTCGAGTTGAGCGGTGATGGACAGGTCTTTGATCATCAGCGTGTTCATGGTAAATCTCCTGGAAGGGAAACAGCACAGTCTTGCGGTTGGGTTCGAGCATCTTGTCTGCTCGAGTGTCACTAATGCATGGGCTGTGCCAGCTTTGCTTTCCGATCCTAAGAAATCTTGCGAACGGCTGTAGATAAAGGGTTTCGGGGATGATATGCCGCTAGAGGCAGTGCGACCGCGACGATGTGGCCGGTTGGAGCTGGTGGATCACAACCAACAACGCCGGCAACTGTGTTGGCTGTGATGTAACACCGAAGCAGAGCGCCGCCTCAGCGCGCAATCACGGTGATCTTCTTCGAATACACCGGCGGGTTGTGCGGTATATGCATGTCGTCGCCCATCAGCAGTTGCAACGTGTGCTTGCCGGGCGGCAGTTGAATCATCGTTTCCGTCTCACCCGCGCCGAAATGCAGATGATTGCGGTCTGACGGAATTTCCTGGTCCATCGGCGGCAGGTCGGTGTCGATCAGCAAATGATGGTGCCCGGTGTTCGGATACTTGACGCCTTTCGGCGCCACGCCCATATAGCGCAGGCCGAACCACACCCGAATCGGTTTGTTGGCCTGCACCACCTGGCCATCGTTCGGATAGCCGATATAGGCGTGCGCGCCGGCCGGCGACGGCGTCGTACCGGCCGTGGCGAGATTCGGCGAGGCCAGTGACGCCAATGTCGCAAGTGCCACGAGCGCCGCGAGCGCGATGATCTTGTACATGTTGGTCTCTCCGTCCTGACGGACCCGCTATGAATGAACGGGACGCGCTAGTCTTTTAGCACGGTGATGGTGATCTTCTTCGAATACACGGGCGGTACGTGCGGCACGTGGTTCTGGTCGCCGAGAATGAGTTGCAGGGTGTGCTTGCCCGGCGGCAACTCAACGCGCGCGTCGGTCTCACCCGCACCGAAATGCAGATGATTGCGGTCCGACGGAATTTCCTGGTCGAGCGCCGGCAGGTCGGTGTCGATCAGCAGATGGTGATGCCCGGTGTTCGGAACCGCCACACCCTTCGGGCACACGCCCATATTGCGCAGCCCCATGCGCACCCACAGCTTGCCACCGTGAATCACCGTGCCATCCGACGGCCAGATGATGTATTCCTCGGCGCCCGGTGGCGAAGGTGTTTGTTCGGCAAACGCGGACTCAGACGTGAGCGCGATACCGAGCAGGAGTGAAAAGGCGGCGCACAAAGCCGTGCCGAGCGTGACAAGGCTCGCCTTCGTTCCACGACGTTTGTCGAGCACGCCAAGTGTGAGGGTTCTTCGCATTGCGCACTCTCCCGAAGAATAGCCGTCCCCGCCCCGGCTGCGCGAAGCGCAGGCTGGAGGCTCCGACTGGATGTCGCGGGCGCTCGCGTAGTTGCACGTGGGTTCACGTGGCGGGTCGACGTCGATGAGCTGCCGCTTTATTAAAACGGCCGTACAGCGCTACTTTGTGAATTAGCTTAGGACGTAACTTGCCAAAAAGATACGCCACACTCGTTAACCGTATAACGCATTAACGATGCGCGGACCATTGTCACGCGCAAACCGCGTGCTATCGTTGTTCATAGGTTCTCGATGGAGAGTCGATCACGGCATCGATGCTGCGATCGGTTCGCGCCAAAGGCTGACGCGGGCGGCGCGGTCGTCGAAACCCTATGTTCTGTCCGGAACAAACAGGATACGAATATGTGGCGAACATTCCTGCTGGTGTGCATGGTCGGGGCGATTCAGGCGCACTCGGGCAGTGTTTATGCCGCGGCGCAGCGTGACGGCGCGGAGCACGGCGCTGCCGCTATGCGTACGACGGCTACGTCCAGCGCGCCGCTCACACTGCTACAGGACAAGCCGGAACCGGCGCGTATCGCGCTGGTGATCGGCAACGGCGCATACGGCGATCATGCAGACCCGCTTCGTGGCAATGCGCCGCGCGACGCAGAAGCCATGCGCGACGCACTGCGTGCGCACGGCTTCGACGTCATCATGCGCACCGATGCGACGCCGCAGCAAATGCAGCAGGCGATTGGCGAATTCCGCCAACGTCTGCTTAAAGGCGGCATTGGGCTGTTCTATTTCGCGGGACACAGCATGCAAATCGGACGGCAGACACTGCTCGTGCCCGCTGGTCTCGACGCACGCGCGCCGGCTCGGCTGGTCAGCGAAGGCGTCGATCTGAATACCGTATTGCAGGCGATGCGTGCACCGCGTGCCGGCGCGCTCAATCTCGTGATTCTCGATACTTGCCTGAACAACCCGTTCTCCGCTGACGTGTCAGTCGATAAAGCCACGTTGCCCGCCAATACCCTCATCGCCTACGCAACGGCGCCGGGCGGCTTTGCAGCGGACGGCATGCGGCACGGTGTCTATACGGGCGCATTGCTGCGCGCGTTCAACGAGGCGTCTTCATCACAGGAACTTGCGGGCTTGTTTCAACGTGTCGCGGCGAGAGTTAGCGGGGTGACTGGCGGCGAGCAAACGCCGTGGATTGCCTCTTCGCTTGCCAAGGACGTGAGCCTGAGCGCGCCGGTATCTCGCGGCGCTGGTGCAGCGCTCCTCGCCGCTGCCAGCGACGATGCAATTGCCGCGCTGCACAGTAGAGGCATTCTGCCTAAGGACAGCAGCGAGCAATACGAGATCACCTTCTGGGACTCCATCAAGGACAGTAACTACCCAAGCGACTACGAGGCCTATTTGAAGGCCTATCCGAACGGCCGCTTCGCCGCGCTCGCCCACGCGCGCATCGACCGGCTGCGCGCTGCTGCAGCGGCGAGTGCGCCATCTGCGGCCCCGCCGGTTGCGCCACAGCCGCAAGCCGCACGGCCAGCCGCACCGGCCAGCGTCGTGCCACAAGACCACCCGCGCCCCGCCACACCCACGCCAACTACGCCACCTGCAACGACCGCCCCACCTGCGGCCCCTTCCGCGCCGGTAGTCGCGCAAAAGCCCGCAGCGCATCCACCCGTTGCCGGCGAAAGCCGCGACTGCGCCACCTGCCCGATCATGATCGCCTTGCCCGCGGGCTCGTTCTCGATGGGCAGCAGCACCGACGATCCCTCCGAAAAGCCCGTTCATCACGTGACCATCGGCGCGCCGTTCGCAATCGGCAAATACGAAGTGACCGTCGAGCAATGGAACGCGTGCGCCGCGGCAAACGCCTGTCAAAAGCTGACGCCCGAAAGCAATACGAACAAGGCTGCACCGGCACGCGACCTCAGTTGGGAGGACGCACAGCAGTACGTGAAGTGGTTGAGCAAGACGACCGGCAAACCGTATCGCTTGCCCACCGAGGCCGAATGGGAATACGCGGACCGTGGCGGCACCACGACGGCATACTGGTGGGGCGATCAGATGCGCAAGGGTAACGCCAATTGCAAGGACTGCGGCGATCCATGGCACAAGGAAGGGCCCGAATCCGCCGGCTCGTTCGCGCCGAATCCGGTGGGCCTGTATGACATGAACGGCAGCGTTTGGGAGTGGGTCGCCGATTGCTGGCATAACTCCTACCAGGGTGCGCCCGCCGACGGCCACGCATGGGACAGCCCCACCTGCGACATGCGAGTGATTCGCGGCGGTTCGTGGCGCGAAGGCGGGAGCTACATGCTGAGCGCGACACGCTTCAAATACAGCGCGAGCGTGCGCCAGTCGCAGGATGGCTTCAGGGTAGTTAAGGATCTTAAGTAAAGCGTGGGCTGCTGGGGCGGCGGGAGCTTCTGTCGAACAGCGCGCTTGTGGGGCTGCGCGTGATTCCAAGCCATGCGTGATTCCAAGCCATGCGTGCTTCCGGTCCTGCGAGCACTTCAGGGGCGTTGTGGGTGATCCCAATGCGTCGCTTAAGGCGTGCGCGGCTTCGTCGTGATCGGCGCGAAATCAGCGACGATATGATCCTGACCGTATTTGCCACCGATCTGCGCGAGTCGCGTCTCCAGTGCGCGCAGATAGTCCGCACGTGATTCGCTTTCGGGCCGCGGCTTGTCGAATAGCTGCGCCGGCGTAATCAACAACACCACCATCTCCGATCCAAACGGCTTCGAGATGATCCAGTCACCCGCGCTGCCGATCGTGGCTGCATAGTGCGGGGGCGCCTGATTGTCCTTCGCACGCGGACTCGGCACCATGTGCACGACGCTACCGTCGAGCTGGTAGTAATCGAGGTTCACGTACGAGTCGAATGCGGGCGTGGTGACGTCGACGATAAGCGGATCGCCTTCGCTCAACAGGCCACCGGGCGGCCGCACATGCAGCGACGCAACGTGGCCCGCTTGCCAGTTGTGGGTCCAATAGGGTGCGAGCGCTTTGATCGTGTCGCATTTGTCGTCGGCTATTGGCTCGACCTGGAGCGTGAGCGTATCGACGCCCGGCAATGCTGTCAGCGTGTCCTTCAGATGCGCTGCGCCGTAGCGTTGCGAGACGTAGCCGCGCACTGTCAACGAATGGTCCTGCGCCGAAGCGGACAGCGCCGAACACGGTACTTGCGCCAAAACCGGCGCGATGGCGGCTAAGGTCAACGCGGGTTTGGGCGCGGGCGGCGCAGCAGGCTGCGCTGGCGGTGGTGCGCCGGGCGCTGCGGCGGTTGGCGCGGCGGCTAGCGCTGTGGTTGTCGCGGCAGATGAGCCGGCGGCCGGCTTTGCGGTTCCTCCAGCGACCGGTCCGGCAGTTGCGGATGGCTCAGGCGCATTCGTTGCCGCCGAAGCGGCCTGATCCGCCGACGCCTCCGAAGCCGCCACAGCCGGCTGCTGGCCATCCTGACGATTCGGAGCCGACCGGAACGCAAACACGCCGACAGCCGCGGCACACACCACCGCAAAACCCGCGAATCCCGCCTTGACCAACGTCCCCGACTTCTCCGCGCGCGCTTCGTTGTCGAACTCCGCGATGAAACGCACGACACTCGGCATGCGCGTGTTGCGATCGAACGAAAGCGTGGCCCGCAAGGCGCGCCACTGCTTCGCATCGAGATTGGGCGGACGCTGCGGTTTGAAGTCCGCGTTGCGAGCCTGCGTCGCCGACAAACGGTCGAACGGATGATGGCCCGTCAACAGCTCGTAGGTAATGCAGCCGAGCGCGTAGATATCGTCGCGCGGGTCCGGCTCGCGATGCTCGATCATTTCCGGACTCGCATACGCGGGCGTCAACGCGCCGAGACTGCCGGGGTCGAAGACAGTTGCATCGCTCTCCTCCTCCGGCCGCTGGAACACGCGGGCAATGCCGAAGTCGATCACCTTCACTTCGGCATTCGTCGTGAGAAAGACGTTGGCGGGTTTGAAATCGCAATGCACGAAGCCGTGTTCATGCGCATAGGCGAGCGCATTGCACATGCCGCGCACAATCGGCAACGCGGCGCGAACCGGCATGCCCTTATAGCCCGGCGTGCGCAAAAGCTGGCTCAGCGGCTTGCCGGTCAGGTACTCCATCGTCAGGTAGACGATCGGTCCGTCCCGGTCGAAGTCGTACACCGTGATGATGTTGCGGTGCGCGAGCACCTGCGCCTTGCGCGCCTCGCGTTGCAGGGCGACGAGCGAATTCGGATTACCGCGAAACTGGACGTTGAGCACCTTGATCGCGAGATACGGTTTGCGATCCGACGCTTCGAGCTTGCGCAAATCGAGCGCCTTGTACACCGTACCCATCCCGCCCACACCCAGACATTCCTCGAGGACGAAGCGGTTGTTCAGCGTGTCGCCGGTACCTTTGATCTGATCATGTCCCGGCGCGCCGGCGGCGCTCGCTGCCCCTACCGAGCTTGCGGCGTTGGCCGCACTGGCGGAGCGCACCGACGGTATCTCGACGGTGGTCTGCATGCCGGTTTCCTCGCCGCCGGCCGCCACGTTCGAGACGCGCAACTGTTCGATGCGCCGCCGCACTTCGGCATAGAGATCGTCGGGTAGAGGGGCTTTGCGATGCGCTGCGCCAAGCATTTCCAGCAGCTGCGTGCGATCGAGTCCGTCGGTCGTCAACGTGCTGTCAAGTTGAGCCACGAACTCGTCACGTGACAGCTCGCCGCTCTGATAGTCGCGAATCACATGCGCAAGGCTAGCCATTTGTGCGAAGCGCCCCCGCTGCCGTTGGGCCGGATCGCATGCGACCGGAGCCTTTCGGGCTGATAGAAAACCTGTCGTAACCAGTTACATGCGCCGCTTCGATACTAGCTCCCGACCCGGTCTTTCGCAAACCAGGATTGCCCCGCTGCGTGCACGGCCGGCGAGTGTCTTGCGACATCCAACAGAATCCGATGCGTTGTTGGGTACGCGCCATCAGCCGCGAGTCGTTCGCTAGCGACCTTGTTGCTACTTCGATGCGGCGACATGGCGTGAAAGCCTTGTGCATCAGGCGTTCGTCAATTTTCTTAGGATGCACGAGTAAAACTGGCACAGCCCATGCGTTAGTGACACTCGAGCAGACAAGATGCTCGAACCCAACCGCAAGACTGTGACGTTCCCTTCCAGGAGATTTACCATGAACACGCTGATGATCAAAGACCTGTCCATCACCGAACAACTCGACAGCAAGGCCATGCGCGCCGTGCGTGGCGGCTGGGGCTACGGCTTCCCCAGCACGTCGTACACCAACATCAGCCCGGTGTTCGCGCCGAACAACAGCAAGAATGTCAGCGCCACGCAGTTGATCAGCAACGAAATGAACATCCAGAACGCCAACGGCAACAACGTTGCGTTCGCTGCCGGCCTCACTTCGACGATCAACCCTAGCGTCACGTCGAGCAACAACATCAACGTCTAAAGCCTGATTCGGCGAAGCGGAGACGCCCTCGGCAATTTCCGCTTCGCTCCGATCACGCCCGTCTTCCGCGCACCTTTGGAGAATCACCATGTCATCCCTCATGATTCGCGATCTATCCCGCACCCGCGAGCTCGACCGCCGCGCAATGTCGGCGGTGGCCGGCGGCACCGGCAGCAGCGTCCCCGGCCTGCCCTCGGTGGCCGGCCTTAGCGGCATCGCCAATGTCAACGTCTCGGTGAACCAGAACCTCAGCCAGATTCAAACCGTCAATGTTGCCGCTCTCAACAACATTGGCGTGATCGGCGCCGGCTTCGTGCCGTTGAATCTGAATGTCAGCCCGTCGCTGTGGGGCGCCAATTACGCCAACGTTTAACGGCATGCAGTAGCGAAGGACCGGGGGCTTCCCTACTGCTGCCTGCTCACATCCGGCAGGCGAGCCGTAAGCAGATTTCCTATACTGATAGTGCGACGAGACCTCAGCACAGTTAAAGACACTCCCGAGCGACGGCTGGCCAATCGCACCAGCCGCCGGCTCGATCGCTTCCCCGGAGCCACCATGGCAAAGCTCGCTATCAAAGACCTCACCGACAGCGTCGAACTCGACCGCCAGGCGATGGCCGCCATTGTCGGCGGCGCACGCATCGGTGCACGTGCGAGCATCGCCGTGCAGGTGGTGCCGAGATCCGCACGCGTCGTCGACTATCCGCCGGGTTTTCCCGCAGCGCACCAGGCCATTGTCGATGTGCGCGTTGATGCGGTGCCGCGCAATTCGTCGCGCAGCTAGGCCTTTGATCAGACATTCGCAGCAACGGCACGCGCTTAACGCGCGTGCCGTTTGCGTTTGATGCATTGGCGTTTGTTCTGCTTGCCATTCGCATGCGTGCCGGTGGTGCGGGCACACTGCATGGCGCGCTTCGAACCAGATCGATACCGACATCTTCGACAACCGTTTTAAAAGGTCCTTCTTATAGGACGCACGAGAGGTCCGCAATTGGAAACGAGCGCAACCGCCAGGCTATTCCTGCGACGGATGAATTTGTTCGATTAACCTGGTGAATGTCCGCACGCAGCGACGTTAGCGACCGTGCACTCACCTATGATGGTTAGGATGCCACGTGGTTTTATGCCGTCCGCCGATAGCACCTGCCATCCGGACAGCATCCTGGCGCAGAAGCGTTGGCGGCGGCGAGGCACGCAAAAGCGTCGCACAGCGCGAACGGCGATCACGACCCGCCACGAGCCGGCATCGCCAAACCATATTGGAGACACACAATGAAATTCATCGTGCAATGGGATGGCCTGCCGACCGCGGAAAACTCCGTCATCGAGCGCTTCATGAAAACCGGCGGCCAGGCGCCTGAAGGCGTCAAATTGCTGGGACGTTGGCATGCGATCGGCGGATTGCATGGCTTTGCAGTCGTCGAGGCGGACGATTCGCGCGGACTGTCGGCGCTGGCGCTCGAATGGGGCGATTTGCTGACCATGAGCATCTTCCCCGCGGCGACTGACGAAGACCTCGGCGCGGCATTGGGTGCGTATCAGGCCACGCGAAAATAAGTCCGCAAGTAAGACAACCATGACGCCCGACCTTGACACGCCCCTACCCACCGGACAACTGCTGCCGTTTCGCGAGTCGCTGCTGGCGATGCTTGGCGTTGCCTTCGTCTCGATGCTGGTGGCGCTCGATCAAACCATTGTCGGCACCGCACTGCCGCGCATCGTCGCCGATCTGAAGGGATTCGATCTGTACGCATGGGTCGCGACGGCTTATATGCTGGCTTCAGTGATCACCATTCCGATCTTTGGGCGGCTGGGGGATCTGTTCGGCCGCAAGCCGTTTCTGATCGCAGCGATTCTGTTGTTTACCGGCGCGTCGGTACTGTGCGGATTCGCCACCAGCATGCTGTTGCTGGTAATTTCGCGCGGTTTGCAGGGGATAGGCGGCGGCATTCTGATCGGCACGGTGTTCGCCACCGTTGCCGATCTGTTTCCCAATCCGAAACTGCGGCTGCGCTGGCTCGTGTTCGTTACGTCCGCGTTCGGGGTCGCGAATATGGTCGGGCCGACGCTTGGGGGAGTGCTCACACAATACGGCGGCTGGCGGCTGGTGTTCTTCGTCAACGTGCCGGTCGGCCTCGTGTCGCTGCTGTTCGTCCAGCGCTTTTTGCCGCCGCTGCATCATCTGCGACACAAGGGGCCCGTGCGGCTCGACTGGCTCGGCGCGTTCGTGGTCGCAGTCACGTTCGGTTCACTGCAATTGCTGATCGAATTGTTTCCGAAGTACGGCGTCAACACGGTAACGATCGTGCTGGCCGTCGTTGCGGCGAGTTTTGCAATGACGCTGTGGCTATGGGAGCGGAGGATGAAGTATCCGATCATTCCAGTGGATATGCTGATGGACCGTAAGCTGTCCGCGCTCTTCGCGATGTCGGTGCTTGGCGGCTTCGCGCTGTTTTCGCTGGTGTTTTACGTGCCGCTGCTGTTTCAGGGCGGCTATGCGATGTCCGCGCACGATTCCGGCATGCTGATCACGCCGCTGCTGCTCGGCACGACCGTCGGCAGCGTGGTGAACAATCGTATCGTCACGCGGATCCGTCGCGCGAACGGCATTATGTATGTCGGTTTCGCGCTATCCGCGTTGGCATGTCTGGGCGTGATCGTACTCAGAGGTACCGAGCCGCACCTGGTATGGATGTCGTGCATGGGCATCAGCGGTCTCGGGCTCGGTCTCGTGGCGACCAGTCTGACCGTCTGTTCGCAGCAGATCGTCGCGCGTGATCAGATCGGCGCGGCAACGGCGTTGCTGCAATCGCTGCGTACTTTTGGGGGGATGCTTGGCACGGTGATGACCGGTGCGTTGCTCGGCCATCTCTATACCCAGGGGGTGCATCGCTCGCTTGCTTCGTATCAGGCGACGCAGTGGTTCAAATCGTTTGCGAGTCCCGAACTGCTCGTGGACCGCGCGG
Source organism: Paraburkholderia sp. WS6 (assembly GCF_030464835.1). Taxonomy (NCBI): domain Bacteria; kingdom Pseudomonadati; phylum Pseudomonadota; class Betaproteobacteria; order Burkholderiales; family Burkholderiaceae; genus Paraburkholderia; species Paraburkholderia sp. WS6. The sequence continues at coordinate 56,585 of NZ_JALQCK010000028.1, read as the reverse complement.
AGCAGGCGGCGTTGATCAATCGTCTGGTGAGCGCCGGGCATGCGGGCGATGCGATGATGAATTCTGCGCGGGATGCGCTCGTGCAGTCGATTCATATCGGCATTCTGGTGGCGGGTGCGGCGGCGTTGATCGGGTTGTGCCTGGCGTGGTTTGTGCCGCCGGTGAAGATTAGTTATTCGGAGGCGGAGTTGGTGGTGGGTGGGCCGGCGCAAGCGGATGCGATTCCGCCGCGGGGGAATGCGCTTTAGCGCGGTGATGGGCTTGGGCCCTGGGTCCGATTTCGCCAGCTTGTCAGCACTCTCCCGACACCCTGATAGTGGTGCGCGCAACAAATGGCCTGACGCTACCGAGCCACCCAGCTTCCAACAGTCCTCTGTTTTTTCTGTCTGCTTCTTGAGGTTTGGAGGCACTAACTTGTGCCGTTTGACATGCGTTATGTCGATGCACTCCCGCGAGTAAAAGCCCCCTTATTGAGGGCCGGAAAGTTACCTCTTGAAATCCCTCCGCGATCGAAATAACCCTTAAACGAAGGACAATTCTACGCCCCGCTCGCACGAACGGTCGTCAGAAAGCTTGACCGAACGATTGTGATTTCTTACCATAGGCGTCGCCGCTTGCGCACTTAAGACCAACTCGTTTTCAACCAAGCGCGCATAGAACAAGGCCAAAACTAAACAACGAGGTCTTCCGGGGTTCTTGCATGACAATGGATGAAGACATCGCGCACGTGGCGCGTGTGATGGCGCCGTCTTTGCGCGCCTTTCGCGGTGAACCTGTGCTGCCACCAGCATATTGGCGAAAGCGATTACAGCGCATACAGGATGAATTCCCCCTGACCGAATTGCAAACGTTTCAGATCGAGCGTTTGCTTGGGGAGTTGGATCGGTTTGAGGCGGAACGGAGGGGCGGGTTTAGCGGGTAGGTAGAACGTGCTGAACTTTGGACTGCAGCGGCCGGCACCGGCACCGCGCGGAATTTCCAGATAGTCGTCTGGTGGAACGGGGCGATGAAACTTCAATACCGATGGCAACTTCTTTCCCAGCGCCGAGGCCACCTACAGCATCGGAATTTCGGCCCCCCGGGTACTGACGCTCAATGCATCTGGCGAGACCGCGCTGTCGAGCGCCACAAGGACCACCACCTACACTGCGACCACGAATGACTGGACGGTCAGATGCGACGGCACCAGCGGCGCGTTCACGGTCACTTTGCCAGCAACCTCGAGCCTCGGCATGGTGCTGAACGTCAAAAAGATCGATTCCACCGCGAGCGCCATCGCAGGCTACGGCTACGGCAAGAGCATCGACGGCACCGCGTCCACGTCACTCACTACGCAATATCAGTACTTGATCATCCAATACAACGGCACGACCCGGTACATCATCTAAAGAGCGAAACATGGCTGATTTCACCGTTACCCTGAGCGTCACAACCGGCGTGACGACGACGTAGAAGCAACAAGGCTGCTGCCGGGCTGACGGACTACAACTCCCAAATCCGCAAGCGTCGATCGCGAACGCGCAGGACTACGTTCATTTCGTGATGGACATGGCCGCCGAGAGCTACGCCAGACAGTACAGCGTCATCGTTTCATGAGTCTGCCGTGCGTTCGAAACCGTGCAGATTCGAGGGCACTTTCGCTCGGCCGCGCGCCAGCACCCAGGCGCGCACCGGCGCATCGTAAAAACGATCCGCGAGATGCACGAACAGGATCACGCCGGGCAGCAACACCATTATCCACGGGAACCGAGACAGGTCGAGGCCAAGCGTATGCGCCAACACGTACTGGCATGCCATCAGAATCGGGACGTGCAGAACGTAGACACCGTATGAAATCGTTCCTGACCACGTGAATAGTCGATGCAGTCTCGTCGACGGTTCGAACGAAGCGGCAAAATGAATGATTGCTGGTATCAGCGCGACAATGCTTACCGCCGCAAGCGCGCCACTTCCCGCCGGTGTCGATGGAACACACAACACTGCCGCCGAAAGCCCAAGGGCTGCAACGGCCCGCAGATCGCTGACGCGCCGGCCGGCACTACGAAACCGGTACAGGAGGATGCCCACAGAAAAAGAAAAGGTGACCCGCGCCAGTCCCATATACACGTACAGCCAGTGATCGCCCACGTCGACCTGCCTGCTATACAGTGCCTTCACCACGATCAATGAGCCGGTAGCAGCCGCGACAATGACCAGACGCTTACTGGTTAGATGTCGATGGAATATCGCGTACCCTGCGTTGGCAATCAGCTCAAAGAAGAGTGACCACGCCGGTCGGTCCAGCGGATAGAGACCGCTGGTGACGACAGATGGCAGCATGAACAGGCCAAGCGCAAAGATGATCGCCAGTGTCCTGAGCGACGCCACCGGCGCGCAATCGACGTAGTGCTCGCGCAGCAGCACCGCGCCGATGCCGATCGACGTTCCCAAGATGTAGAGCGGGTAGAGCCTTATGAAGCGGAGCCGCATGAATCCGGCGAAGCTGAGCCGTCCCTGAGTCAGTTTGCTCTCGTACGCGTTGGCGATCACAAAGCCACTCATCACGAAAAACAGGTCAACTGCGAGATAGCTCTGCTGAAAATCCAGGCCCCCGAAGCTCTTTGGTGCGTGCCGCAGCACGACCAGAATCGCCGAGATTCCCCGAATCGCATCCAGGGTGGCGTATTTGTTTGCCGTCGATGTTTTTTGCATGGCGCCCGTAGACCTTGTTTTTATCCGTAAATCCGGTACAAGTAAGCGACTTTTATGCCATGGAATTCCTTCCCTCAGACGGCCTGATGTCAGCCCTAGATGTTGGAGCGATAGGTAACAAAGTGCGGTGTTACGGCCAGAAGTTACGGAACATTGAGGTTTCGTCGTCTCCTAGCGCTGTGTGTACGAACAGTGTATTGGGCGGATTAAACCTCTAATACTTTTCCTCGATTGCCCTGAAAGCCCCGTCGCTTGGCTCCTGTCTCGTTGTCATTTGATTCGAGTGAGGTTCCTTCAGTTTTTCGCATTCCATAGCGCCTTGGTTATGCGGCTGCATCCTTGGTCTGCTGAGTCTTGATCCTCAGTCTTGCAGGGACTGAACCGACCATACAAGGCCAAATGACGAATGATGACGAACCCGGTTTATAAAACACCGACGTATCCAAACAAGTCGGCCATCGTTTCCTGGTAGGTCCGATAGCGCGTGGCGTGTACCCGCTCGTTCTTCAGACTGTTGAAGAAGCTTTCCGTCGGCGCGTTGTCTCAACAATTTCCCTTGCGGCTTATTGTGCAGCGCTCGCCATATTCCGCCAGCCTTCGCTGAAAGTCGTGACGGGCCCGGATGTCGTTCTCGCGCATGAGCCACTCAACCTGCGCCTTGCTGGTCGGAAAGTCGCGCGAGCGGATCTTCGTCGTCATACGTGGCGAGCCATAGACGCCCTTGACTTCGGCATGGATTGCCCGGATAAACACCAGCAGTTGCCCTTCGCCCAGACGCCGACGTTGGGGCGTGCCGCCGCGCCTCCATGTGCTATAGCCGTTCCGGATGACCGACAGGACCTCCCACCGCGACGACAGCGGACAGCGCTGGCTCTGCGAATCGATCCAAAAATATTTCAAAGGAGGTCCTTCGCCAAGAACACCGTCGCTCATTTTTTGCGATTTCAAGTTCCATTTTCACCCGCTTGTTCTCAGCCCTCAGGCGTGAGAGTTCCATCTGTTCAGGCGTCGTCATCTTCGCCGCGGCGCAGAACTGCGCTCCCTCTTCCGACGCCCTGATCCGGTTGCGCAGCATCTGCCCCGGCATCCCTCACTCGCGAGCCACCACGCTCACGCCTTACCCGTCCGTTTCACACTGCACGGCCGCAGCCTTGAACTCCACCGTGTACGCCTGGTTTGGTACCTTGAACATCGATTCTTTCCTTCCTTGAGATCGAGTTTGCACAGGACCTGTCGGAAGGCGAAATTTCGAAAGACGCTCAATCATGCGCAGGAAGGTGCAATGGCAGTCGTGTTTTAGCGTGCTGCGCTCAATACTCGGCGCTTCGAAAATGCCGCCACGCCTAGCCGCTTAGATCGTCGCCACCAACAAGCCCCAGAGTGAACCAAAATCCAGAAAGTCGAAGCGGGCCAGCGTTAGGTCCCACGTCGCCATAACCGCTCCTTAATTCTACACACCATTATAAAATCGATTAAATTGAAGGCAGATAAATCAAACATTCTCGAAATAAATCTCAAATACCCCGAATAGCACGTCACTCCGTCTTGATTTTTGGAGGGAAAATTTGCGCATCAATTTCTTTGGCAAGAATTCGAGCTCCCATTTCAGTAAGATGGTTATCATCGAAATACATCGGAATTTGCCCATCAGCCCAAATCCGACACACAGGGCTACACAAAGAATTATAGGCTGACACGTACCGAATATTCATCCCGCCGACGCTATCATGAAAACTCCGATCAATCACGCGCTGTTCTGGTCGGATATGTCGCTCAACAATATTCAGATTATTCAGATAAAGACCCTTTGCAAGTAGCCGGGGAAACAGTTGATCAAACTCCACTGTTGGTCCGAGTATGACGACACTATCCGCGTACCTTGTTAGAAATCTAGCGGACTCGGCAGCGCGATGCGCATCGAGCTCATTCCATTGTGCTGACAACACAATCATGTCAAGGCGATGTAACGGGAGGAATTCGTTAAACATGAAATGCATCAACTCTGTACACCGCACAGCACCGGTAGTTCCTAGAACAGGTTTGCATCCGGATGCACTGGCCTGTAGAAAATTAATATCTGGGCGATTTTCTGAAAATCCGGACCAAAGCTCCGCCGCGTGACTGTCTCCTAACAAAAGGACATTCTTCACGCCATGCCGGGTTGCCAAACAAGATTTCACGTCAAATAAAGAATAATCATTTGCCGCGGAAGTGAGGAAACACCGTCCATCGCGCATAACTTTGCCCGCATCATAGTTCGAAAACGATAGGACTCGAGCGACATTACCCGGAACTGGGAAAAGCGTCGCACTCGCCACCGACGCTGAGACAGCGGCGATGCACATAGCAGCCGCTGCCGCCCCGGCTAATTTAAGAGTACCGGAAGATCCCCCGCTGAATTTCGCACGTCTGAAAGGTTTTTCGACAAATCGAAAGGATAACCATGATATAAAAATGCACGCTGCCATCAGCCCTATTTTATCGACAGTTCCCGGGATATGAATTGCGTCGCTATAGATAACGTAAACCGGCCAATGCCAAAGATACAAGGAATAGGAAATCATTCCGACGAACCGAAGCGGGCTCGAACCAAGTAATTTGGATACGTATGTTTTCCGGCCCACGCCAGCGTGAATTATCAGTGCAGCCCCGAGACATGGTGCAAGAGCCGCTGGACCAGGAAATGGCGTCAAGCTATTTGTCAATCGAATACTAGCGAATATTATAGATATGCCGAGAAGTGCGGCAAATTCAGAAACGACTGGTCGAGAAATTGTCGGGAACGCTTCGATTGCCATTAATGCGCCTACCATCAATTCCCACGCACGCGACGGCACTAAATAAAACGCGGCCGCAGGGTTTGTCCTCACCATTTCGGCCGCCCACAGAAAACTCGCACCTGCGATGCAAGAAATGACTAATACCCGTACGCGATGAGTACTCCGTTTCAACAAAAACATTAAAATCGGAAAAAAAACATAAAATTGCTCCTCCACAGACAGTGACCAAGTGTGGAGCAACGGATTGTGGGCCATCTTCGCATCAAAGTAGCCGCTAGAGAAGTAGAAAAGAAGATTTGAGATAGACATCACCGAGCCAATCACACTTCGCGAAATTGAAGCGACATCTCCCGGGAATCCCGTAATAAATGTACACAGAATACAGAAAAGCAGCATCACAAACAAAGCAGGCAGAATACGCTTCGCCCGGCGGCCGTAAAAATCGGCGATCCTATACCCTCCGTCCTGATTCTTATCGTGAAGTATTTTTGTGATCAAAAAACCCGATATTACAAAAAATATATCGACCCCAACAAAGCCGCCTGGAGCCAAATGCGTCAAACGAAAGTGATACAGGATAACGGGGACGACAGCAAGTGCCCGCAACCCGTCAACATCCGGACGATAATTCCCCTCAACAAAACCCGCCATAAATTCCCCCCGAGCCCAATATTCAACACACTCGTAAAGCGTCGGCAGCGCATCTTTTCCCCTATCTCGCGCTTCCCTTTCTAGACAAGGCCGGCGATCGCAGTTCTACACAGCAGCACGCTGCTCAACACGGCTCAGCCTCCATGTAGTGTTAATAACAACCACTTACCATCCCATAAATTTCAAAATAAACTGACCATGCTAACAACAATATTAATATATAGAAAATCCACTAGCGAATCGCACCAGCCAAATATAGTGATACGCTTTTATCGCGCTCCCGCAGTCCAACGCGAGCCATTCAATCACCACAGAGATACGCGCCTTCCAGATTCAACGAGCTTATTGACTGCACGGAAAATATGTAATTATGGAGTTATCCATCCCCTCATTTTTATTCGAGACCACTAATTACACCCAAGAAATCAAGTCCGACTCTCGAGATATCATAGCGCCTCGAATTCTCTGAACCCATCATCGACAAATCGAATCTGAGTTTCGAATCGCTCTCCAACCTTTCCACAGCAGCAGCCCAACTCTCCGGACGCTCTGGCGACTCTACCGGATAATACGTATTGCCCATTGTCTCGTCGAAAATGTCAATTTTACTCGCGCAAATGGGTGCGCCGTATGATTGAGCCTCGATAGGTGTCCGTCCAAAGCCTTCCAGAAGCGATGACGTTACGAACAAATCTGCTGACGAATAGGCTAAGCGCAAGATGTCGTCAGTGACCTCATCGACAAAGGCGAAATCAAACCCACCACCTTCGCTCAGTTGCAGATTGACTGATCGATTTCTTAAGTCGATCGGTCGCCCGAGCTTGAGGAAAAACACCCGCTTTGCCACGCTCGCGCTGGCGAGGCCCTTTATCAAAACGTCAAAATTTTTCCTCGACTCCTCCGACCCCACCGCTAAAATTAGAAATTTTCCGTTTAAAGAGAGCCTCAAATTCTTCGCGAGCAAATTTCTTGCCTCCACTCTGTCATTTGAATCTCTTTCAACACAATTTATTTTGAAAGCGTTTGGCACAACATGGGGCAGCGAGCTCCGATAAGTTTTCTTGAATAATTTCGCGGTATTTTCTGACGGGCAAACCACCTTTGATCCCGAGCGCAGGGCAAGCAGGTTCGCCCTTATCACAATATTTTTTATTTTATCGATGAGATTCGGATGTTCAACCAAAATCGGAAGGTGATGAACAATGACGATCACCTTATTGGTTCGCAAAGCCGCAACCCAGCTCATAAATGCAATATCTTCTTGATACAACACCACCGTATCGTCGCGTCGAACCGAACAGAACAACCTCAACGGTATGCCTAAAATCTGATCAAAATATCTCCGGACCGAGCGGACCTTGCCAGAGAAATAGTATCGGCAAACCTCATGAGCGTTGCTGGAAAGCGAGTCGCACAGCATCTCGCTATATAGTCCAACTCCAGTCGTCTTCGAGTTTTTCGGACCAAGAACCCAATGCACGATCATCATTCACCCATTCAATAAGCTATTTCGAAAAAATATCATGCATAGCCGCTGCGAGAGGCTTCTCGTCGCCATTGGAAAAAAATAGCCCGAAACAATATTCTGCAGGCTTTCGAGATACCCCCAAATTGCCCGGAATCGCTGAGGGATAGAAATCTGAATATACCCATACACCACCATAGGGTAAACGCTCTTTTCGCAGCGCCTTTTCGATATCCGTGACATACTGAGCTTGCTTATTACCATTTACGCTGCAATCAACATCTGAGAGTGATACGTTTGAAGCACCTATGCTGGAGCCACCAACCTCTCCAAAGAAGAGAGGAGTGTCGTTGATTTCAGATCTAATCACACTAATCACCTCAGGCAGCTTTTGAGGCGACATGTAATAATGAACATCCCAGAGATCAGGGGCAATCTTTGCATCTAACGCACTTTTAATGAGCGTATCAATGGGTCTTGTAACACCGACTACCAGCGAGAACGTAACCGGTACGGATCCGAATGCATGTTTAGTGTATGGAAGCACTTCCATTACCCAGCGTTGCGCCTTGGAATCACTTACATTAATTTCATTTTTTATATCAATGTAAGCAATTTCGTCTGGGTGATTTATTATCCGAGTTAGTTGCCGCACCCATTCTTTAGAATCATCGATTTTGTCAAAATCCCCCCAAAGATCGAATAGCGTCAACTGAACCTTCAAGCCGTTTCTTTTTGCAATCGCAAAAAGTTTTTTTATCTTTTCGGCCGACAAATCACTCACTGAAGGAAATCCTATTTCTGCCGGCTGCAGGAAAACTCTTACGGTATTGAATCCCAGTTTGTGCAGCCTTCCGAAATCTTCATTTACCTTTTTGTCATCCCAGCGCTGCCAAAAAAAGCCCCAGCCCGCGTCAGCACGATAATAATTAACCATCCTCAGATTTTCTAGTCGCCGCTCCACTCTCGCCCCGTCCGCGGAGGCAAATGTAACGTTAAGAAGCCCCACAAATACAAACATCCATCCAATCACTGTCTTCATAAGTTGCTCGATTTCAGATTGAAATTCAAATACTAGATCTCTCGCTTAAGCCGAGAACGTTATTGGAATAAGAATAGTGCACTCGATCAGTAGAAAAATATCGCCGTGAGAGAGCACCGAATACCAAGCTCATTGGACCAAGTTCAACGACGTTCGTCGTGATCCCATAGACCAAAACCGCCAAACTCATTTGAAAACAAAGCGTTGAAAGCGGCGAAACACCAACGTATTTTGCATTCGATGCAGCACGAATTGAAAATCCCACCAGAAATGGCAACCATGCTATTCCGAAAATAAAAACCCCATACACAAATACGTTATCAGCCGAATTATATGAATTAGGATCAAATAGCATCAACGGCGTGCCAATACTTCCGACCCCGGCACCAGAAATGAAATTTCCAGCTTTGAATAGTAACTCCCATGCCTCCGGCCACGTGTATACGAGACGCACAAAAAACGACCCAAATACACTTGAACTTATATCACCGGGACGGATAAGCTCGAATTGTGTAATCAATGGAAGCATCGGCATTGTTATCAACACCAAAACTACTGCAATGGGTAGCATTGCTAGCCAGGTTCTCGCCTTTGTCCGCATCCACAACCACACAACTGAGTTCAGTGCATACGCGAGAAGCATCCCCTTGGAGGTTGTCATCCCAATCCCTATTCCTGTGAATAACCACAAAATCCAAAATAAACTGGATTTTCTATTCCTTGAAAGGATGCAGATGGCCGACACGAGTAAAAATCCGCTGGCGTCGAAAGATGACCTCGCGAACCCTGCGACTCGACGGACCCCTTCGAACGACCAGTCGCGGCTTCCCGCAACCTGCACGTTGCCGACGTCAAACGCAAACCCTGACCAAGGAACCGCGGTTATTTTGTCCCACGATATCCCGATCAGTGTGATGACCCATATCGCCAGCATAAAACGCGAATCGTCAATCAATCTCTCAAGTAGCTCCCTCGATGAAAACACGCCCAACATGAATGGCGTAAACAGATATACCCCAAAGACCACAGCCATAATCTTTCCATTGCTGCAAACAGCCACGCCAAAAGATAGCGTCAGGCTTACGATCATCACGAATTCGAATTTTTGAATTCGCAAACAACCGATGGATATGACAAGCCAAAGAACTACCGCAACAACCACTAACGCGTTGGTGGCATATGCCAGTGGCAGTAGGCCGACCAACCCTAGATAATATCGAGCGGCGCCCCCAATTGCGATCATGCCTAGGTGAGCATAAGCGATATATGAAAGCGCGCGATCAGTCATGAAGTTTCCGCCGAACTGATTATTCGCGTTGAATAATGCGGCATCTCTATTACGAGCGTTCTTCGGCATAATATTCGTAGCCATAACTGTAACCATACCCGGATTGACGCGGCTCGAACCCGTTGAACACTTGACCAGCCATTTTGGCGTTCACGTTGGAAAGCCGTGACATTGCATCAATCAAATGGCGCGGATTTGTGATCTCCGCACGGGAGACTACGACAACCGCATCGGCATGTCGCGACATCCAAAGCGTGTCGCTGACCGGGAGTACCGGAGGAGAGTCGATGATGACGAAATCGTATTTCGACCGGAGAAACTCAATTAGATCCGCAAACTTCGATGATTCCAATAATTCGCTTGGGTGTTTCGGGCGTTGACCCGCCGCCGGTATAACATCGAGATTCGGTTGCACTTGACTCCGAACAACACTATCCACAGTAGAACGGCCCGATAGGACTTCTGCTAACCCGTCCTTCGATTCCAAAGGTATGTATCTGCCAACAGTTGAACGCCTCATGTCTGCGTCAATCAACACTACCCGTTTTCCGGAAGCGGCGAGCAAGTATGCAAAATTCACCGAAATGAATGTTTTTCCCACGTTCGGGGTTGGGCCAGTAAACAGTATCACCGTCTTACCGGCTGAGTCCGTAGATAGTTGCATTGCGCTTCGCAAGGATCTCAAAGCCTCCACCGCTCGATCACCTGTATGCGTATGCGCCAATAGGCAGGTAGGGTTATGTTTTCGCTTTGACACAAACGATCGCCGAATACGATCCTGTGTCTGACTGACCGGAATCACTGCTAGTAGTGGAAGGTCAACCAGAAGATCTAATTCCAACGGATCCTTAATTGTCCCCAAAGCCGTGGCTCGAATCTGAACCGCGACAAACGCGAACAGTAATCCACACAATGCGGCGCTCCCTAACACCACTTCGATCCGCGGCCAATTAGCAACTTCAGGCGCCACGGCATGCTCGGCAACGAAAACGTTTCCGGTTGTGCCGGCGTCCACCACCTCGAGTTGCTGCTCATTTTCGAGTAGCGCCGTGTACAAGCGTGTGTTCACGTCAACATCCAAACTCAGCCGAACAAACTCTTGCTGAGCCATTGGAAGTGCCTCTATTTTGCGGTTCGTTGCGGCGATCTGTGACGCAAGCTCCTTCTGTTGGGCAGCGTCAACGCGCAGCGTCGGGTGGGGTCCCTGAAACAGTTGGGTTTGGGCCGCGATCTTCACATCGGCAGTGGCCTGTTGACCAGCCAAGTCTGCGGCGCGATCGAGCAAAGCCGCTGTCTGACTGTCCAAATCAATCATTCTAGACTTGATGCGGTATTCATTTAGCTTCCGCTCTGAATCGTCAACCTTTTGACGAATCTCCGGCAATTTCTTTGTCAGAAACGCGAGGCTAAGCCGCGACTGCTCGGCTCGGTGCTCAATATTTAATTTGACGTATTCCGCAGCGACCGCATTCACCAACTCTGCAGCAAACTCAGGGTCGGTATCTGTGTACGTAATTTCGATAGTCGAAGAGTCTCGTGTCGTCTGCGTCGCGGTAAATCGCTTTGAAATATTTGCGTAGGTTGCAGCCGCCGAAAATTTCCGAACTGCAAAGCGCGTTCCGACGTTTCCTTCAAACTGCGACACAACAATCGAGCAATCGTAAGACGCACCCGATTTATCAGTTTTGAAAGAGACTGGCTCGCCAGTACTACCAGACGCCAAAACCTTGCCACTATCGTCAGTAAGATTCCAAGACTGCCGACCAGTTACGGTGACAAAGAACTTTTCTTCTAGAAGTTGTCTCGGGACGTTAAAAACGTCAATCTTCAATCGCTCTCCGCCCCATGCGAAGCGCTTTAAGCCAAACAATGGCGTGGCCACACCCTCATCCTTACGATAGCGAGCAAATAGATCGCCAATTATAGGGAACCGGTTGTCGACCTTAATACTGATGTCTGCGTCCAATCGCGAAATAGCGGGATAAATCGTCGCGCGAGACGTTATCACGTCAAGCTCTCCATCGACAGAGTTTGATCCGAGTTGCAACGCCGTGACTACATCCGCCAAAGCACCCAAGGCCGAACCTTGCTGCTGATCGATTTGTACAAGCGCGTTAGCCTTGAATTTAGGTTTAGCGACAACTACGTAAGCGACCCCAAGTATGAAGCACAGAGCAAACACACTCAAAAAGAGCCGACGGTGTCGTCGCACATTTCTAATAGCGTTCAGCAGATCGAAATCGTCGTCTGCTGGCCGTTGGCTCCGGTCCATTTTTGTCAAGTCTCGCTTCATGACGCTCCAACCTAAAAAATATATGAATTTCCTAATAGAACCCGATCTTCAACCGTTTAGGTTCTTCAAAGGCTTGCACCACGATGCGCAAGCCTCTTCAATAAGGCTCAACGTTCGCGTGAACTCTGTTTTTCCTCGCCCATACGGATCTAGTATTTCCCGACCAATCCAATGCCCCAACAACCAAATCTTTCCTGACGATTCGGGATAAAGATTAATTAATTCCGCTCTCTGATTTCGCTCCATCACAAGCACTAAATCGGCCTCACGCATGTCGCTACGACTAATTTTCTCTGACTTCAGCCGATCGACATCCTTGTGACCCTTTGCAACCAATAGGTCACCTGCATGCAGGTGTACCGGCTTCCCAGAGACGCAATGCAACCCTCTCGAAACGACCGAAAAATTCACACCCCATTCTTCAATCAATTTACGCATGACCTTCTCGGCCATCGGACTGCGGCATAAGTTCGCTGTGCAGACAACGACAATCAGTCCACGATCAAGGCCATCCACTTGGCTCATTTTCAGTCCTTCCAGGCGGGCACGCCCCGCACTATATAAATTCATCTGTTCTTGCGCACAGCATTGCGCAACGTACAATCCACCTATACCCTCTGATTCTCACCTATCGGCAAACCTCTATTAGCCACGGCCTTTAACTTTAATTCCAGGTATTTTAAATAAAATCCCGGAAACGTTAATTTAGCTCGTGCTTTTAACGGCTGATCAGTTCTGCAGCCGCTTCGACCTGATTTCGCCAAAAACTCCGCACACGATCGGCGCACGTTAGGCGGCATTCGAAGCGTCATATGACAGGCGAATACGAAATGTCGAATTCCAATCAATGCCCAAAATCCCTTCGCATTCCCGCTTAAAGATAGTGAAAATGCTTCTTCTGCCGAGGCCAAGATATCTAAGACGTCAGAAGGTTTCGTCTCTCGCGTAATGCTGCCAAACCGTTGTCGATAGGCGAGTAGCGGTCGTGCGATTGATCTAGCTAAATTGCACTTTATATAGATGTGGGGGATCGTTGCGCCATCCTCATACCTACGGCCAACGGGAAAGCGAATGCCCTCGAACAGCGTCGCACGGTATACTCGAGCCCACGCGAAATTTTTAAATCGGTCCGCAAAACTCAGCCGCTTTTTGTCGCAGAGAGTACCGTACGCACTTTCGTGCCTACAAATATTTAAAACACCGATTGGCGTCCCGCCTTCGGCTACTAATGCTGCGTCGTATTCAATAAGGTCAGTTTTCCCCTCAGCAATAAAAGGCATAATCTCCTTCCAGTAGCTTGGAAACCAAAAATCGTCACAATCAAGAAACGTGAGATAATTTGAATCGACGCTGTCCAGAGCCACGTTCCGAGCCGCACTCAACCCGCAATTTTTTTGTTGAATCATTGTGGCCACATTATCCGGGAAGTGCCGAAGCACCCGCTGTGCAATAAGTACCGTTTCGTCCGTTGAGCCGTCGTCGACAAAAATAATTTTTACCGTTCCATCAATTGGAATTTGACAAAGGACGGACTCCAGACACTCCTCAACATAGCACTCCATGTTGTAGGCCGTAATAATTACGCTTAACTCAGGATATTTGATATTTTCCATTGATCAGTTATTCCAAAATTAATTTTGAATCAAAAGATCAGTTTCTGTTTTCTGCCAAAAACGTTTCATTGCGAGCCACATAAAAAGAGCGACAGATGTCTCAGTCAGTAACGTTACGACTGCCGCCCCTGCTGCGTGCCACCGTGGCACGATAATCATCGACGCAATAATATGAAATATCGCTGAGCTGATGATGATGGACGTGTACGCCTTTTTTTTGCCTGCTGGCAGCAAACCCAACGGACCCAAGACATTGCTAACGCAAATTACAACTAGCATTGGACTCATAATCCTAAGTAGCTCAGCGGACTTGAGCAGCTTCTCGCCCAAAAACAACATGACGGCGGTCGACGAAAACAGTGCTAAGCCAAGGGCAACTATTAGCATAACCACCGACTCAGTTAATAAAATCCACTGAATTCCTTGACGGGCAGCACGTTTTGAAATCTGCCCTAGCGCATTCATCCGCGGAAATAACGCGCCGTTTATTGGCGATATCAGCCCCAAAGCAGCACGTATCATCTTATCCGCACCCACGAAATATCCGACCTCGACAGATGTCGAGAAAAAACCCAAAATAACTGTGTTTGCGGTCGAATATAAATTTACCGCCACCGACGATATGAAGATTGGAAATCCATCACCAAGAGCGTGGACAATTGCAGTCGGAATTAATTTTGTCGGCCGCCCAACCGTCAAGGCTGCACATATCAAAGCAGCCATTCCAGCCGCGAGATTGACGAACCCAAAAATGACCGCATAAATGTGACTATCGGTTTGCCCTCTCACGAAAGCAAAAGTTAAAGGCAGAATGAGGGTTTTTGCCGATATGGTAAACATAGCGGTAAGCGACATCCTCTCAATCCCTTGGAAATACCATTGAGGCATTAGCGCTTGCCCAATAATCCAAAGAAAAAATGGCGCAAGCAGACCGGCAATCTCTCTAATCTTTAAGCTAAATTCTGCGGCAGTAAAGATTAATGTGGCAGCGAAAATCACTAAGAAAATTTTTGCATAAACAAAAGTCCAAAATTCTCTCTTCATGGATTCTGGCGATTCAAGACGCGTAATAACAATCCTTCTTGTCGCAGTGATATTGAAGCCAAATTCCACGAACACAATGAAGAACTGCGTTATGGCCTGCGCGAATCCAACTCGTCCAAATTCCGCAACGCCTAGCACGCGGACAAGGTACGGCGTCTGGATCAGAGGCAATAGGTAATTCGCAGCCTGTAAAACGACTAGCGAAAATATGTTCTTTAGAACCGAAAGATCAAGCAACTTGTGCTTCATAGTGCGGCGCTCGCGACAAAGTTGGCGAATTCACGATTTAGCAAACATGCGTTGAAATCGCGCTCGATCGTGTTTCTCGCTTCTCGCAATATTTCCTGACGCTGCTCTGCTGTAAGAACTAGAGACCGTAAAATTGCCTCAGCCAGCCCGAATGCATCTTTTTCTTGAACTAGAAAGCCACTTTCGCCGTCTCGTACCAACTCAGGAATACCGCTGTGCCTGGTAGTGATCACTAAACGGCCCACGGCCATCGCCTCCATTAGAGAAACCGGAATTCCTTCTTGATCTCCGTTTTCTGCCGTGACGCTCGGAAGGACGAAAAGATCACACGCGTGCATCCACTGACGCACTTCGTAATGCGTCGCTGATCCGCGAAACTCGACGCTATCTTGCAAGTCCATGCCTCTAGCCTGTGCCTCGAGGCGCAGTCTTTCGGGACCGTCACCTACAATCACATAGCGAGCTAAAATGCCCCGATTTTTTAGCAGATCCATCGCATTCAACATGTACGCATGGCCCTTTTTTTCTACCAGGCGGGCCACCGTGACAATTGTGATTTCCCGCTCGTAGCGGGTCCGTGGACTAAAGATGTATGAATCGGAATCAATTCCAACGTGATGTACTTTCAGCTTTCCGGGGGGGCACCCTAAACTCCCAAGTCGTTCAGAAAAATAGCTGCTGACCGGAAACAACCAATCGCCATTTTTGAAAAGATATTGGTAGACGTTTCTTCCCTTTAGCGCAATATAGGCTGTCACGTCGTTCCCATGAAAAATAGTAATTAATCGCCCATGAAGGAACCCGCTCTTACAAAGTGCCGCACCTACCAACCCATTCGGGCCAAAGTGACAGATAACGGTCACCTTCTTCCGCGCCATGCCTCGAGTTGCGTGGGCGATCAACAGATAATTCCAGGAGAGAGGAGCAAAAAAGCACACCTCTGCAAGCAGGCGGATGGTAGAGATCGGTGACTGTTTTCCCAACACCACCAGTCCGGCCATTGAGCGAATCATTTTTTTGAACCGGCTCTTCGGTACGTCGTAATATTTAACTACGTTCTCCAGGCCACATTCCTTCAGCTTCGCCAACGCAGCGATCTCATTTTCTGTTCGTTCCGCGATAACGGTCACGATATTCCCCGCGCTTTTCATCGCCAGGACGTGATCCAGAACAAATGTCTCCGACGTCGCGGGAAATTTTCCGACAATGAAGACAAAATTTGAGGTCGCATTCATGAAGTTTTTAGCTGCAGTATTTAATTTAATTAAGACGACTCAGGAAAACATCTTCAGTAAATTATATTTATGGCGTGACCAAAGATCCCGGACTATGAAGTCGCCGCCTTCGGCCAATGACCTCGTCATAAATCTTTAGGTACGAACCTGTGGCAACATTCAGATCAAACTGCTTGGAGTATTCTGACGAATTTTTGCTAAGATCCTGCCAATTTCCTAGGGCCTTAAAGGCCTTCCATATTGCAGACACCGCGCTATCAATGGATTCTGGATCAAAAATATATCCAGTCTCCCCATCCCGAACGATTTCACCAATGCCACCGCGATCACTCGCTACCACCGGAACTCCATAAGCGTAAGCTTCAATGATTACACGGGAGAACGGCTCATTCCAAAGCGAAGGCACGACAAGATAGTCAACTTCCTGAAAGATTGTTTCCGGCTTGACATATCCCATAAAATCAATATTTACATTAGAAGCAATCGATCTCATTTTTTTTGCCGTTGCGCTATCAATTCCCCCCCCAACCAATAGCCGCACGGGGATCGTCAGTTTCTTAAGTGCTAACAGCAAAAATTCTAGCCCTTTCTCCGGTGATATCCTCCCGAGGAAACCCAACCTGATTCCTCCAGAGCTTTTCTTCCGCTGGAATTCGAATTTTCTCGATAAGTCAATACCGTTGTATACGTGATCACATATTTCGGGTAGCTCAGACATTGATTCAGCATGTAACTGCACGATTTTCTTGCTGACTCCAATTAGTGCATTTACATTATGAATGTTCGCACATTTTCTCCGCGCGAATGGCTTACACGATTTACATACCGTGGAGCACCTACTCCCGTTCTTAAACATCGTTGAACGTGGGCAGAGCAAATAATAATCTCGGACCGTGTGAACAACGGGTATATTGTATTTTTTTGCAGCGTTCCAGATCGAAGTTGAAAACCCCAGAAGATTATTCGTATGTACGACATCTGGACGCCTGCAACCAATCAAGAAATCAAACAACAGTTCTGTTTTTCTATTGTATGAATCGAGGAAATGCCAATATGGCTTTGTAATTTTCCCGTACCATGGCTGGTTGAACGGATAGTACAAATTCGGAGTTCGAACGAACGTACGATGCACGCCGTTTAACGTTGATTCTTCGTTCAGTCCGTTTGCACTTAATGACACGACGAGTACCTCGTGCCCTCGAACGGATAGCGATTCAGCTAGATGCTGCACTGACTTCTCCGCCCCACCTATCAAGTTCGGCGCGTAGAGAGTGTTGGCCAAGAGTATTTTCATTTTTCGTTCGGCTTCCAGCGAGGATTTCGAGGGCAGTCTATTTGGATCACATCGGACGTGGTTTCGTACTGTTATGCAAAATCGTCGACATATCCTCTCCGGGAATCGGCCAGCCCTCTAATCAGATCGCAATACTGATCCATCAGTCGTCCAGGCTCGTGGAATTTGGCAACGTAGTTTCGCGCATTTTTAGCCAAGCTTTCAGTTATCGCCTTGTCATTTACTAGCATTTGCGCGTAGTCCGCCAGCTCCCCTGGGGTGTCTCCAATCATAATCTCGTTTTTGTTCGAAACAGATAATCCTTCAACACCATTGGAGTTCGTCACAATTGGCATACCCAATGCCATGATGTCGAGTATTTTAGTTTTCACACCAGTTCCACCTGTCATTGGCATCATTGCAAATTGGCAGGAGTTAGCAATTTCAATGTAGTCGGAGACGAATCCATGAAGATTTACACTATTTCCTAACGCCACTATTTGTTCTACCCGATCATCAAAAGTCCCAACTGCATGCAGGATTGGTGTATTTCCCTTGGCGCGTAGGAGCGGAAAAATTTCATCGACAATATATTCAACAGCGGCCAGGTTTTGCGCAGTCTTAAGATTTCCGATAAAAAAGCAATTCATTTCTCCGGCGTTAGGTTGGGTACCCCGCCAACATACAGCCGGAATCGTGGTAGCCTGAGGATTAGCGAATATTTCCGTCTTGCCGGAGCTTGCGCGGAGTTTCGCTGCCTCCCATTCCGAAGTCAGAAGAGCCGCGTCAAATCGGACGGTCGCCTCTTGTTCTCGCCGCCCCATGTTTTTCGCCTCTTTTTTGAGCAGAATTACCCTTAAATAGGGTTCGACAAGCGAAAGTATCGCTGGGATTTTTTCAGAAAAGGTCCCAAAAATGGCATGGCGTTTTTTTCCAGCTAGGGATTTTCGATATCTTTCAGACAGGAGATCATCAAGGTCGATTACTTTGGGAATTTTTAGATCTTCACAAAACTGTCCCGTGCGCAGCATGTCCGCGATTACGACGTCAATCCTGCGATTCGCTATTGCACGCAGTCCGAAGTCGCTCTCCCTTGAGTAGAACAGATTTTCTTGAAGAGAATACCCCCCCCTCGTCATGATATTCCATACGATTGAAAGCAATTTCGGAAGATAAAATACGGTGACCGATTTACATCGAATATTTGCGTACGGAGTTACATCCAAAGATTCTCCATATTTGCAAAAGACGACCAAATGGAGATCGAAATCCCGTGCAAGAAATTCAATACTCTGGGCCACCAGTTTTTCACGCCCACCCACGGTCGGGTAAGGCGATCGCGAAGCCAGATATAAAACACTAATTTTCGCGCCATCCATAATTCCCCCGGCCGACTTGATTTAGATCTAGAAAATATTATCTATTTAGTTACGATTGCCGCTGTCAACCCAGCATTCAAGGCGGGCAACAAAAGTGTCAGCACGCGATTGAACCTCACAAGACCATTACCGTCGACATACACAATGTCCTTCGGTTGCAGTTCAAACTGATTTGCAAGAAGCATTGAAACCGGCGAATGGGCGTCTAAGTGAAAGACTTGCGAACTCGTACCCGTAAGCCCGCGAATTACATAGAGCTGCGCGGCGTCGGCGCTGCTGGTATTGAAACTGCCTGCTTGTGAGATGGCGTCACTGAGAGTCAGGCGACCATCCCTCATCGGTAGCGCGGTCGCCGGTTTGTTCACCTCGCCCATTACGAACACGCCGTTCTCGTCACGAGAAACTACACGGAGCAAATCTCCGCTTTGCAGAATGATGTTTGAAGGACTCTGTCCACTGTCCAGCATCTGCGGGAGGTTTAGGGGATACGATCGCCCATTTCGTACCAAAACCAAGCGACTCTGATCCGCGGTTGGACTGAAACCACCAGCGCGATTGATCGCCTCATACAATGTCATGGGAATATCGTTGAGCGTAAGCGATCCGGGCGTATGTACTTCCCCGTCCACATATACTTGCTTGGCCCGATAGGACGCGATCCGTACCGTAACTTGCGGATCTACGAACACCTTCACTAAAGCTCTTTTCAGATCACGCTGAACTTGCTCAATCCGCTCGCCTTCGACGTGAAGCGCACCTATAAAGGGAAACTGCAAATTGCCACTCTCGTCGACGACAAATCCCGCTATCGGATCAGACGCTCGTGTGGGAGCTTGTGATTGGGGTGGTTGCGCAGCCGCGAATTCAGGGTGATCCCAAACGGTTATCTGCAATACGTCTCCGACGCCAAGCGTATACGCGCTTGGCTGAGCTGTCAGTTTTTGCGTCTGTTCGTTAGCGGTCTTTTGTGCTGCGTCGCGCAGTTGAGCAATCAATGAGAGATTGATGTCCGTTATAGGAACGGGCAGTTCTGTTGCGGGTGAGTTTTTGTCTGCCTCTGTGACAGGCAATGTCGCAGATTTCGTCATGCGCATGCCAGGTGCGACCGCACATGCAGCTGCTGTCGCACACAAAACAACGAGAGAAAACAGACGCGCACCGCGGCAGACTACGATCCATATGGTCGAAGTTGCGAACCAACCTTCTCGAAAATGTCTCATCTTTCACACCCCTCGTGTTTCAAAAACTCATCCTTTGAGGACGGTTGTTATCGTTCTGAATTTCCTCAAACTTCCGCTCGGCTTTTCAATTCCGTGGCTGACTTCGCAAGCACGAGCTTCAACACCACTGAACTCGAAATCCTCGATTCCCGTACCGACTAGCGGCCTTCGCTTTACGTCACGGTCGGGAAGCCAATTTGGAGTTCCAGCAACAACCCATGAAATGGCGGGATCAGCCTCGGAAAATCAAACGAGGCGTCCCGTCTTTGGGATCCGGACAAGCAGCTAATCCGGATCGATCTCGACATATTTCTTCAGCAATATCGAAGAACTCGGTTCACTTCGTCGTAGTCCCCGTCCCCCCACTCCCACCCGTCCCACCTGTCGTCCCACCCGTCCCACCCGTCGACCCACCACTCCCACTGCCAATCGGCGCCGCCGCCCCAGCCGCCTGCGCGGCCGAAGCCAACGAAGCTGCCGGTTGCCCATTACTCGTAATCGCCCCAGCCGCCAGCAACGTATCGAGATCCGCATCAGCACCCGGAGCGCCCGGCGTAAACGAAACCGTCAAGAACGAAGAAGAAGAAAGCGTGATTCCGTACGTGTCTTTAATGAGCTTCACAACCGCCGCCTCAGCATTCGCAATCACCGTGCTATTCGACAGCGCGCTCTGATACGACGGGTTAGAAGTAATCCCCGCGAGCAACCCACTAACCGTCGTGCCCAACTGCCCCGCGAGGTAGTCCAACAACAACTCCGTCAACGGCGTCACGTTGTACGTACCCGCACCAGCCGCAAACGAATGAATCGTGATCGCGCCGCCGGTTGCCGTAATCGTGCAAGGACCGTCAAACCCGAACGTCGCCGTATAAGCGCCGTTGGAATTAGCCGTAGCGCTACCCGAACCGTTCTTGCAAGTCAGGGTGATGCTCGCGTTAGCCAGCGCCACGCCGACAGCGGCTGTACCACCCACCGTCCCGACCGGCGAGCCGCCGCTATTGGTTCCACCACCGCATGCAACCAGCGCACTGGTCGCAAGCACTATCGATCCGAACTGCAGCGTGCGCAGCGTGGCGCCGTTTAGAAGCTTCATCGCCTATCTCCAAAGAAAGTCATTCACAATTGACCGGCACCAGCGCCCGTCCGTCGCTTACACCCTGCAAACCGTTTCCGCAGACGCCATGTGAAAGCGCAGCGCCCGTCGATACAGCGGGCACACTCACTTGCGGCTTCGGCTTCGTTCCGTCACTACCAGGCCGTCCGTAACGCAGATACGCATCACGCATCCGGTAGAGCTGGGTCGAGAAGTACTCGCCGCTAAAGCGGCCCTGATTCAGCAAGAACTGCTGCGTGCTGTACGGGAAGGTCATGTTCTCCGCTCCATTGGCCGACAGATAATTCGTCGATCCCACCCGCGTGCGGAAATCAAGCCCGAACTCTTCGGAGCCATACACCTGACTGATCCCCGGCTTCATGCCCTGACGCAACGTCAGCGGGAAGCTGATTGCGGCGCCCACAAACGTGCCCTGCCCGCTATGTTCGCCATGCACGCTCACCGAAACGTCGTCGAACCAGCGCGTCAGTGTCGCAACCGGCCCCTTGTCTCCACCCACAAAGCGCGCCACGCCCGCTTCGATCCACAACTTCCAGGACGGCTGCACCCACCGGTAAGTCAGCTCGGCATTCTTCACACCCGGCAATTCGTCATGGCCCGGCTCATGGTGCAAATAGGCAAGCCGCAAGCGAATCAGGTCGGGACGGCCCGGCACGAACACCGTTGTTTCGTTTTGCACACCCACGTACGAGTAATCGAACTTGCCGACCGACGCCACGTTGAACACTTGCGGAATGATCCAGAAGCTTTGTGCCAATGCGACCGCATTCAGACCGCCGCGCAGGCGGTAATTGCTGAACACACGGCCTTCGTCCATGTTCTTCGTGTTGTAGATCGGCGCGATATAACTCGCGTACAACTCCGCGCCGCGCCACAACGGCACGAACCCTTCAATGTTGGCGCCGAGCGAAATGTCGAAGTTGCCGTACTCGGTGCCGTACAGGTAACTGACGATCGGTTCGATCTGAATCCGCGTCAGCCCATGCGTGTGCTCGTTGCCATGCCATGCGATCGAATCCGCGTCGTAAGTTGGACGCGCGCGCATCGTCATTGACGCGCTTGCGGCCGTCGGCGCGCCGCCCGCAACGAACTGCGCAAACGCATCGCGATCGACAATGACTTCGCCTAACGGCTCATTGGCCTTCTTGATCACCACATGAATCTTGTCCGTGCCGTGCGGTGCATTCACGCTCGCCACGCCAAGCACAATGCCGAGCGCGTCCGCTTCGTTCTGGTTGTATCGGTGGTTCTCGTACTCAACCACCAGATCGCGACCGCTCATCCCGACACGCACACGCTCGAGGCCGGCGGCAAAGAGTTGCGCGGCGATTTCGTCGAGCGCGGAGGTGTCCAGCGCTTCCGGAATGGCGGGAGACTGCGCATCCGACGATTTGGCCGCCGTCACATCACTCAGCATCACAGACGCATACGACTGCAGCGGTGGCACATACGTAATCGGTGCCGCAGCCAGCGCATTGTTGTTGACTGTGGCGGCACGCATATCCACCGGTTGCAGGCTGGCGAGACGGATGGGGCCGTCATCGTCGGCGTCCGCAGTCTGCGCGACCGGCACCTGCGGGCCCTCGCACAAACCGTCTGCACACCGCGCACTGCTAAAGCGTTTGCCCAGCGGAATCTGAATGCCCACCGAGAACGACGTGCGCGGCGACACACCGTCCGTCGAGCGGATCGAACGCATGAACGTGCCGATCACGTTCGCATCGGCGAGCCAGCTAATTCGCGGAGACTGATAACGCACGCCGGCGTAAGGTGTCTTCGAATCGTCTTCTGCGAGCAGCGACAAACCCGTGTTCCACAGCGAGACCTGCGCGCCGCCGAACAAACCATCGAGGCGATCGCCCTGGCCATAGCCAGCGGTCAACGTCACCGGTCCAAATGCTTGCGACACCACGCCGTACTTCGAACGGAAGAAATGCGTCTGGCCGCCAACGTCACTAATGCCGAACGCAATGCTCGGTTGATACTTGAAGAACTTCGGTACTTCGATCTTGACGTCGCCCATCAGGTGACGAAACAGGAAGTGGTCGGCGCCGCTGAATGGCGCGTGGACATCAGCCGGGTAATTGGCGAGTCCGCCGGAGAACTCCACATAAGGCAGCAACCCCACCGCGCCCCAATACATTTGCGCGCCCGTCGCTTTCTTCCCGTAGCGCGGATCGATGTAGTTGTTGTACTGCGCCTCCACTGTCCCTTCGGGCAGTGCAAACGCATACGGAATCACCAAACCGCCCGCCTGCCCGAGTGCATTGAGCGCAGGGTCGGCCGCGTGCGCCGAAGCGGAAAACGCTAAGGCTGCAGCAAGCGTCAACGCGCTCGGCGCCGATCGGGGTTGTTGTCCGCGTAATTTCATGGCCATGTGTTTTTTATTGTGTGCAGGTGTCAGTACGCGTTGCTATGAACCAGACCCTTCGCTATCGTCGCCGCGACAATCCGCATGTCGAGCCCGAACGACCAATTGCGCAGGTAGTACAGATCGTGTTCGACGCGTCCTTGCATCTTCTCGATCTGGTCTGTCTCTCCTCTGAATCCGTTGATCTGTGCCCATCCTGTGATCCCCGGCTTTATCCGGTACCGATGGATGTAGCCGTTCACCACTTTCTGATAAAGCTCGTCGTGTTCAATCGCATGAGGCCGCGGCCCCACTACCGACATATCGCCGCGCAGTACATTGAAGAACTGCGGCAACTCATCCAGGCTAGTACGTCTGAGAAACGCACCCACTCGCGTAATACGCGGGTCCCCTCGTGTGGCCTGTTTCACCACGCCCGTTTCTACGGCGTGAGGACGCATCGAGCGAAACTTATAGATCTTGAAGATGCGTCCATCCGCACCCTTGCGCTTCTGCGTGAAAAACACCGGTCCACGCGAAGACAGCTTGACGGCAATCGCAATCGCGATCAGCACCGGGGCAAGCGCAACCAGCGCGCAAGCGGCGAACGCGCGATCGAAAATCTCTTTCTTCACTAAGGCGCGAGCCGGCACCGGCGACGCAACCAGGTTGATCGCAGGCATGCCGATCAGATCGATCATGCCGCTATCGAACAGCGCAACGCTGCGCATATCAGGTACAAAGCGCACGTTCACGAGGTCGTCGCGAAACTCAGCCACAAAGCGCGACAGCGTGCGTTCCTCGGAAAGCGGTAACGCAAGCCACAACTCCTGCACATCGTTAGATCTCACGTAGGCGGCGAACTTGGTGATGTCGTCGTACACCGGCACACCTGAACCTATCGTCCCCATCACCGGCCGCACATCAAAGGCCGCCACTGCACGAAATCCACTAGTCGTCGAGCCCTCGATATTGCGCACGACCTGGTGGCAATGCGACCCACATCCCACAACCGCAACCCGGCGGAGATTCATCCCTGCGTGCCGGACGCGTGCGAGCACGGCGCGCACAGCCAGACGCGACCCAATCAGCGCACCGCCCGTCATTGCCATCCAATAGGCAAACCAGAGGCGCGAGATGAAATCCGTACGATGCAGCGAGAACATCAGCGCGAGACCACAGCCTTGAACCACGAACCACGCTAGCGATACCTGACCGGCCATGCGCAGCATTGCCCGTCCACGCCATGAGCCGTACACGCCGAATGCGGGGAACAGAACCAACGTAAACGCCGCAGCAAACGCAACGAAGGCGGTATCGATACGGCTTTGCATGAGATCTTCAAATCGCACTTGCGAAGCGGCCACCGCCCCGGCGACGACGAGCATCACGTCGAGCAAGCGCGCGATCAGGCTTTGCAACCCCGGTATCGTTCTTCTTTGCTGCGCAAAATTCGCCGTATCCATTTTTATCCCCCACGCTGGTCTCTCGCGCCAAACGTTCTTGTCGAGCTGCTCAACTTGTGTTCGCTTCAACAGCTCATGTCGCTCCTACTTCCACCACCACGCGCTTCGCAACAACACCACCCCGGCACGCGAAGAAGCGCGCAATGCAAAACAACCTGGATGTCACTCATCCAGCGCGAAACCAAGCGACTGGACGTTCCTGAACAACGATGGGGGATTGACTACCAGCCATTCGCACCCGTCCAACCTGGGTACTCAGGCAAAACGCCGCCACGATGAATCCGAACAAAAGATCACACCGCTTGTGCGTTGAGGAAACCGACCTGATAACCCCCGACCAGGCCAGTCGTTGATTCGAACTTCACCAACACTTACTGCTTGTCTTGTCAGTCTTGTGCACCGCACACCCTATAAAGCAGCAAGCATGCCAATCTTTAAATTTCTTTCACAATTGGTCCGGGCACATCGGGCAAGCGCTTGTTAGATATAAGTTTTCGTCCGAGCCCGTCGTTCGGAAAACAAGTGAAAAAAGACGCGGAATCGTGTGCGGTAACGCGCCCGTTACGTAACACCGCCCGTAACGGTCTCGATCGATTGGGGGACGTCAGTGGGAAGTTGCGAAGCGCGGTAAATGTCTGAGGAAAGGAGAGCAGAGAGGGGTTCTTGTGCAGCGCGAGCAGCGCTCCAGATGTAAGTCGAATCGCCTCGACGATCGATTCATCAGAGCACCACGCGTCGATACGGTCGCGAGCAGTCACCGATCGTTTTAAACAATTCGCGTCAAGACTTCTACTTTGGGCACATGGTTTGCTCAACCCCAAGGCATCGATACTGCCTTTTCGCAAGCTCGCCTAAACCGCGTGCTCCATGGCTGTCGTGACAGGCGGGTCCTGTGAACCTAAGCGGAGGTTATTAATATGTTGGGAACCATTCTTCTGATTGTGCTGATCCTTATCCTCATCGGTGCGTTTCCGACGTGGCCGCATAGCCGTTCATGGGGTTACGCACCGACCGGTGGTATTGGCATCGTGTTGATCATTGTGATCGTGTTGCTCGTCGCCGGCGTGATATAGCCGAATTGAAGTAGTCAGGTCAGCAGTAAAACTGAACGGGCACGCCGGATGCTGAGTCACCATCGTATTCAACCGTTGATACGAAAGGAGATCACATCATGCCTTACCTACTTGGCTGGCTTCTCGGCGTCCCGTTGATCGTACTGGTCATCCTGTACCTCATTTTCCACTAATCCTTTGCAACATAAGCAGTTCACCTGAAGATCAATCCGCGCGGCCCTGCCTGTCCCGGCGGCCGCGCGCCTCCCGAGACGTTCGCACCCTGCGTGTCACCCTCCTCCCGTCAGCGCAAAAATCACGCGTCGACATACCTGCCTTTTCACTTGCGCTGTATAAAACGGTGCGTAAAACTAGGCCTATTAGCCCGCGCAAAATGCCATATCTGCATACGCACGCACACGCTGCGTACGAGCAAGGAGGGACCGATGGCAAACAACGAATACACGCTGTCACACCAGGACGTGGTGAAGGCAGTGATCATTCATCAGAACATTCATGAGGGCTTCTGGACGCTGAACATCAATTTCAACGTCGCTGCCACTCATGGTCCGCTCGTGCCGGACCCCTGCCTCGCCGTAACGATCAAGGGCATCGGTATCATGCGGGCCTCGCCTGCCGATCCACTTGCCGTCGACGCCACCCTCGTCAATCCGACGGCGCCTGAACCGGTTGTGAGCGCTGTGCATATAGCGGCCGCCGTCAATGGCGCGCACGAAGGCGGCATGCAGTTCTGTCGCGACGTGTATCGCAATGTCGCCGTACAAAGTGCGACCAGAGCGCCGACCAAGACAAGCTGAAGAGCGGGAGAAGTTGTTGATTTGCCGGCGTTGCGCGTCGCCGCCGCGGCACTCGAAGATCGTTCAAGGAACGCGTACGGACGGTTGGTGCCGGCAAGCATTCGGCTAAGAAAATGCACCATGCCCGGCGAGCGCGTCTTCCGGCGCGGGTAACACCGGAATCCGCCCGCGTGCTGCTTTTCCTGTGAAGGCAGCGAGACACCGGATGGCAGCTTGTGGCCGCGCAAGACCGCAGGCCCGAGGCCGGCGGCCCGGACGGTTGTCCCGGGCATGAATGCACCCTGAAAATATACCCGGACGCAGGCTGGATAGGCTTCCTAAAGCGATACGCCCGCCCGCCTGACGCAGGACGATCTTCCTTTAGAATGGCATTTATCCGAATAAATTTCCGAGAATGCCATGACCACCCGAAATCGCCCACTGGACAACCAGGATCGGAAGATCATGCGCGAGTTGCAGAAGAACGCGCGCCTGAGCAACGCCGAACTCGCCGAACTGGTCGGCATGTCGACCACGGCGTGCTGGAATCGCACGCGTCAGTTGGAGACGGAGGGGTACATCCGCGGCTACGTCGCGTTGCTCGATCAGCAGAAACTGGGCTTCGCCGACGTGGTGCTGCTCGAAGTCACGCTCGACCGTCACGACGACGACGCCCTTGCCCGCTTCGGCGCCGAACTGGCAACGTTGACTGAGGTGCTGGAGGCGTATCTGGTGTCAGGCGATTACGACTACCTGGTCAAAGTGGCAGTCGACGGGACGGCCGGCTACGAGCGGTTTCTGCGCGAGAAGCTCTATAAGATCGCGGGCATTCGCCATAGCCGCTCGATGTTTGCCCTCCGCTGCATGAAGAGCATTCCGTCGATTGCGATCTAGTTCGGTTTGCGGAAGAAACAGCATAGAAGCGCCGCGCAGTCCGCTGTGGACCGCCACGCGATCGCTGCCTCCACAGCATTCGCGCGGCCCGGCGTGTTCAGACATCACGTTGCGCCATTCAGTGCTTATGGTGCAGCCAGTCCTTGATCGGATGCGCGTGCAGCCAGCGGGCGACCGGTCGGTCGTTGTGTTCCCGCCTGTAACGTATCGCGGTAAATATCACGATGCATAGCACCACCGCGATTCCCACTACAAAACTGGTCATCGACTCGGTCATGGCAACCTCCTTTGAGGTCAGAACCATGCCTGTATTTTAGGTGACCAGAGAAATAGCGACTGCCGTTCTCATTCGTCTGCGGAGACCGCGACTCGTCGCAGCACGGTCATCGGACCGAGCCTCTTGATGACTTCCATCTGGGCTGCGTCTCGCACGAAGAGCGATCCCGCGAACCCCAGCGCATTCACCGAAATTCCCTCGACACGTTCCGAAGACCTTGGCACGAGCAGCATCCATCGAGGAGCGACAAGCAGGTTGTACGGTGCCGACGGGTGCAGCTCGCCATTCACCTCGATCGCTCGCAGGCCAACCGCTTCGAGCAACGCGTGGTAGCAATCGAACGCGGCGTGTGCGGCGTGCCTTGAGGCGGCAGGCGCCTGCTCCAGATGGGCGAACGCGTGCCTGAAATCCAGACCGAGTACCTTGCCAATCGGACCGTCCATGCACGCGGATGCAAGAACGGACTCAATAGGGAGCGGCGGGCCTGATTCTCCAAGCGGCAGCGGCACGATCTGCAGATGCTTGTGGAGTTGACTCGCGCCGGCCTCCACGCCGCCGTTATAGAAACCCAGACCATCGAACTCAGCCATGCACTCGACCAATGCAGCAAAGTCCGTCAGATCGAGCAGCGTGTCCTGCGACTTGAAGCTGCGGGTGACGATCAGGAGATGATGGTCGATGACGTTGAACTTGTTGAGCAAGGCGACGTGAGTGTCCGAGATATCGGCCACAAAGAGGTCCGGGTCATAAGGCAGGAACGGATTGAACACACTGCGCGCCCTGGCGTTGGGCTTAGGCGCTTGTCGGGCTTCCTCCTTGCGAGTGAGGCTTGAGACCTCGCGGACCAGGAAGCGTACGCCACCTTCTTCGATCAGCGTCTGGGTTGTCTCGATCGGTCGCAGCGCACCACGACGCAGCGCATGCTCAGTCTGGCGCAGGATGGCCGGCCACAGGGTGCCGGACTGGAGATGTAGGTGCTCCATGGATCACGTCAACCGGCGTGCATCTCGCAAACGCGCACGCCGCGGAATAAGCGTAACCACACCTACGCTTTGTAACCAATCGCGCGCAACAGGTCCTTGCGCCATTGAACGTCCTCCTCGTTTTCCACGCCGAGCGGCGGGAACCCGTCGACCACACCCAGGATACCGCGCCCCTGATCTGTCTCGGCAACCAGAATCTGCGTGGGATTCGCCGTCGCACAGAAGATCCGGCATACCTCCGGCACAGCCTTTATCGCGTTCAGCACATTGACCGGGAAAAAGCCATCGCCCAA
The DNA here is from genome assembly GCF_030464835.1 of Paraburkholderia sp. WS6. Lineage (NCBI taxonomy): Bacteria > Pseudomonadati > Pseudomonadota > Betaproteobacteria > Burkholderiales > Burkholderiaceae > Paraburkholderia > Paraburkholderia sp. WS6. The sequence goes on along the minus strand of NZ_JALQCK010000028.1, from coordinate 27,136 downwards.
AAAGATCAGGAAGCTATGGCCTGCCGCGATGGTCATGGCATTGCGGCACGCCAACTCGATCAGTTCGGCGTCGGTGCCGGACCGGCGCACGAGGCGCTTGCCCGATGCTTCACAAAAGGCCAAACCAAACTTGATGCCCGGAACGGTACCCACCAGCGCCTCGTGCAGATCCTCGACAGACTTGATGAAGTGGCTTTGCCCCAGGATGAAGTTCGTCGCCTCGGGTTTGTCGATTGTTACCGTAAGCATTTGCATATCGGACCTCGCTCTGTGGCGTCAGGAACACCGGGGGAAGGTTGCTTTTGTCAGCGAATGTCAGCTCGTCAAGTTTCGCCAGACAGCGGATGCCTTCCACAATCAAGCCTAGTACGAACCAGCCGCCAGCGGAAGCGCGGGTCGCGGGTGGCGTCGTAGACCGGCGCGCACTGGCTGCGATGAGGCGTATGTCTGCGCATTTGCTGCACTAGAATTAATTTTCAGACTACCGGAAAGCGCCGGCGAGCCGTAGCTGGCCAGCGCAGGTGGAATTCGTGTTGGAGAAGCGCAATGCCGACGTACCAATATCGTTGCGAGAAATGTGGCGAGTTGTTCGAACACGCTGAACATCTCGCGGAACATGAGATCGCCCATCCGGTTTGCCCGAAATGCGGAAGCGAGGCGTGTCAGCACGTACCGACACCATTTGTCGCCAAGACGTCGAGAAAGAGCTGAGATCTGCTCCTTGAGCCCCCGCCAACGCTGGATGATTTTCGTCGCAAGCACAGGCGGCGCGCTCGAGGTATTCGATTTCGCCGTCTATGGTTTTTTCGCACAAAGCATTGGCCGCGAATTCTTCCCGGCACGAATGGGCGTGCCCGCAGAGACACTGTCGTTCGCGGTCCTGGCGGCCGGTTCCATGTCGAGGCTCGTGGGCGGCATCTTTCTCGGCCGGCTGGGCGACAAGTACGGCCGGCGCATTGTTTTCGCCTCGTCGGCGATGGTCGCTGCAGTGTCGACCTTGCTCATCGCAATACTTCCTTCATACGAATCACTGGGCGTTGCCGCGCCAATGCTCCTGGTTCTGCTACGAATCACACAGGGTTTGTGCCTGGGCGGTGAATTGCCGGGAGCAGTTATCTATGCCGTTGAAACAGCGCACGCGAAACCCGGGATCTTATGCGGCATGGTGTTTCTCGCTGTCAATATTGCGCTGATGCTTGCCATCAGCATCAATCTCGGCGTGCAGATGATTTTTACTTCAGATCAGGTCCGCGCATTCGGATGGCGGATCGGCTTTCTGGTTGGCGGTCTTCTAGGTCTGCTGAGTTTCGTTGTGCGGCGCACGTTGGCGGAAACCGATGAATATGCGCGGAGAGTGAGCGCCCGGCACCGGGAGCCGCTTGCTGTTCTGTTCCGCAAGCATGCCGCGTCCGTGCTGACGGGCGTCGCTGCGGCGTCACTGGTGGGGGCGTCCAGTGGTCTCTTCGTGGCGCACATGCCAGCCTATCTTCAGACGCTGCACTATGACCCGCGGAAGATTGCGAGCGCCCAGACCCTGTATGTAACCGCCATCTCGGGCTGCATCCTAGTCACAGCGTACTTAGGCGATCTGCTGTCGCGACGTTACGTCTTCATGTCGGGGGCCGTACTGTCAGCGCTGTTCGCCCCTTTCTTTTACGTTGCGGTGACGCGTCATCAGGCCAGCTTACCCCTGCTGTTTCTGATGGCCGGTGTCGTCGCCTCGTTTGCAAATGGAACCTACGCGTGTGCGATTGCGGAGATGTTTCCCGTCGACGTGCGATTCAGCGGCCTCGCCACCACCATGAATGTCGGTCTGGCCGCGCCGATGGCAATAGCGCCGCTCGCCGCAAGCATTCTTGCATCCACAACGAACTGGGCATTTTCACCCGCGCTTGTCATGGTGCTTTGCGCGACATTCGCATTCGTTGCCTCGTTCCGAATGAAGCGTCACCGCCAGGAGGCCATAGGCGTCAAAATGGGCAATGAGTCGCTGTTGCAGGAGCGCAAATGAATCCTCAGGAGTTCGTCAGGATTGGCGACACCGAACTCGATATCCAGCGCTACGAATTGCGTCGGGCTGGACAGCAGATCCCTCTCGAACGCCTGCCGATGGAGTTGCTGATCCTGATGGCGTCCCGCGACGGACAACTCGTGACGCGCGCAGACATCGTCAGGGCGCTATGGGGAGGTAACGCTTTTCGCGAAACGGACAACAGCATTAATACAGCAATTAGAAAAATCCGGATTGCGCTAGACGAAAATCCCGATCACCCATTGCATCTGACAACAGTCAAGGGGAAGGGGTATCGCCTGAACGGCACGCGGACGTTGTCCGAAGAGCCTTTGCATATTCCCGCGGAAGCGGTCCGCGTGCTGGTGCTGCCCTTCGAAAACAAGACCGGCGATTCAAGCGAAGACAGTCTCTGCGACGCGCTCGCGGACGAGACCTCCGCCAACATCGGGGTGCTCAATCCCGAGCAGATTCTCGTCATTGCCAGGACAACGGCCGCCCGCTACCGGCGGGTAAATAAGAGCATCGCGGAAATCGCGCACGAGCTGTCAGTCGACTATGTGCTCGAAGGTTCGCTGACACGGGACGGAGGAAGGGTTCGCATCCTGGCGCACCTGATCCGCTGCGTCGATCAGGTGCAGATCTGGAGCCGTGCGCATGAACCAATGACACGGGGCGCACTGGATATCCAGAAAGAGGTCGGCACCGCCCTCGCTCAGGAAGTCTCGCCGGCGCTCGCGCAACAGCAGCAACACATGCTCGCAAGGCGTCTGCCGGTCGATCCGGTGGCGCACGACGCCTACCTGCGTGGCCGATATTACTGGACCCGGCGCGTTCATTTCGATGCGGGGTTCGCCGCACATCATGCGTTAAACGACGAGGACTTCATTCGCGCGCGGAACTACTTCGAAAGTGCTGTTGATCGGGACCCGACCTACGCGCTCGGCTACGTCGGCTTGTCGAATATCTTCGGCTCGACCGCCACGCATGGGTTCTACGCGCCGTCGCAGGGTTACCCCAAAGCGCGCGAATCGGCACTTCGCGCTCTGGAACTCGACGCAAATCTTCCGGAGGCTCACCAGGCGCTTGCCGGTGTGCACTACTTCTACGACTGGGACTGGCTCCGTGCGGAAGCCGAGTTTCTGAAGGCATTGCGGCTCAACCCGAGCCATGCGGAAACCAGCCGCCTGTACGGACGGCTTCTACTGGTGCTCGGGCGAGAAGCGGAGGGAAGAGCGCAGTTCGAGCTCGCCGAAAGTGTGGACCCACTGGGGTTCGAAGGTTCGCGCGTGTTCGGTCTTATACAGTCGGGCAGATACGAGGAGGTCATCCGCGAATATCTCGACACCGGGCACGGGAATAGATCGCCGTTGATCTACCAGTTGCTGGCTACTGCATTCGAAGTCCAGGGGCGGCACGAAGAGGCGATCGAAGCGACCGTCGATGCGTTGACACGGTGCAGCGAGTTCGCCCGGGCGGCGTCCATTCGGGCGATCTGGGACTCTGGTGGCTATCAGAAGGTTCTGCAGTGGTATCTGCAGGATTTACAGGCAAGGAGCCGAAAGCGCTATACATCGCCGCTCCTGTTTGCGGAATTGTACGCACGCCTCGCACAACCGGACGAGATGTTTCACTGGCTCGAGGCCGCGGTTGCCGAACGCTCGCCGCGATTGTGTGAACTGCGCACTAACCCATGGTTCCAGCACTATCGGTCGACCGGACGGTTCCGGAAAGTCGAAAAGCATGTTGGTTACTGATCGGGCGGTCGTGGCAAAGCCCGGAAGAAGCCTATGCATGCGGCTTGTCGACTTGGTACCGTTGGGCCTCCACTTGCACCGTCATACGTTGCGCGTATTACGCCCTTCGACGTGAAGGCCGGCGGGCGGCGCACGGCGCCGGTTCTTCATTGGCCGTGGTAGAGGTCGCCCCACAGGCGGCTTTGTTCTCCGCTTTGCCGTGAACGAATAAGGTCCTGGTAAACCTGTTGTCGCGTGAGCTTCGCTGCGGATCCTGATTCGCCTGCCGACGAGCTGGTTGTGCCGCCGACGTCCTGAGCGGCAGGTGGTGTTGCAGACTGCACCGGGTTGTCTTGCGCCCACGCTTGTCCAAAAAAGAGGGCGACGGCGCACGTCGCCACGAGTCGAAGTGTTTTCATGTTGACTGACTCCAGCAAGGTAATGCGGACACGGTCAACAGACGAACAAACGGTTGGCCGCAATGGCGTTTCGAACGACTTCGCACGCGGCGTCTCGTTCGTAGCGCTTGCCTCATGTTGCGGTCGGACTACCGAAATCACTATCGAGGCAATCTGAAGAAATCGTTAACTTGCACGGGCCCGCACACACGCGAGGCGGTAGGAGCGAAGCGTACGGGCGAAGCGCAGTCGCAAGCATGTGCTGACGACATAGTAAACTGCGTCAATCAGGAAGTGATCCTTGTCCGGCACGGCTGGCCGCGCCGGATATCGCATGTGAACGCAACAGCACAAGGACCTCATGAGTCGTCTCGTCGTCGTTTCAAATCGCACTGCCGACCCTCGCAAGCCTGCAGCCGGCGGACTCGCCGTAGCTGTACGAGAAAGCCTGCAACAAACTGGCGGGCTCTGGTTCGGCTGGAGCGGCAAGATCCGGGAAGCCGCGGATGGCGCGCAATCCAGCCACGGGGAAGTTCATGTCCAAACGGCCGGCAACGTCACGCTTGCGACGCTTGATCTGAGCCGCGAGGATCACGACACGTATTACCTGGGCTACTCCAACGATGTCCTGTGGCCGGTATTCCACTACCGGCTGGACCTGGCCAATTTCGACACGCGATTCGCAGCGGGCTATCGCAGGGTCAACCAGTTATTCGCGCAAAAACTGCTGCCGCTCCTGAAACCGGACGACCTCATCTGGGTTCACGATTACCAACTGATCCCGCTCGCGGCCGAATTGCGCGCCATGGGATGCACCAACCGCATTGGCTTCTTCCTGCATATTCCGATGCCGCCGCCGCTGATCATGGCAGCGATTCCGGAACACGAATGGCTGATGCGCTCGCTCTTTGCATACGATCTGGTGGGCTTCCAGAGCGAAGCCGACCTGACGCATTTTTCTCACTACGTCGAATCGGAAGCGCACGCGCAACGCTTGAGTCCGGATCGCCTTCGGGCATTCAATCGAACGCTGCGGGTCGGCGCCTATCCCATCGGCATCGACGTCGACGATTTCAAGCGTCTTGCCGACTCGAAGGAAGGCCGCGACATGTTCGTCCGGATGCGTGACGAGTATTCGCGGCGGCGTTTGCTGGTAGGCGTCGACCGGCTGGACTATTCGAAGGGGCTGCCGCAACGCGTCCATGCTTTCCGCGAGCTGCTGACCTACTACCCGGAAAACCGCGATAGCGCGACGCTGATCCAGATCGCTTCCCCGAGCCGCGAGGACGTCGGTGCCTACGACGATCTGCGGCGTCAGATGGATAGCCTGTGCGGCGCGATCAACGGCGACTTTGGTGAACTGGACTGGATGCCGGTACGCTACATTCATCGGAACGTGGCCCGTAAGCGCCTGCCGGGTCTTTTTCGCGCGAGTCGCGTGGCGCTCGTCACGCCCTTGCGGGACGGCATGAATCTGGTCGCAAAGGAATTCGTCGCGGCGCAGGACGCTGCCGACCCGGGCATGCTGGTGCTTTCGCGTTTTGCCGGGGCCGCCGAGCAATTGAAGGAAGCGCTGCTGGTCAATCCCTACGATACGCAAGGCACGGCGCAGGCCATTCAGCGGGCGCTAACCATGTCGCTTGACGAGCGGATCAACCGGCACGAAGCGCTTCTTAACCGCATCCGCAAGTTCGATGTGCACTGGTGGAGTTCGACGTTTCTGCAAGCGTTGGAAGACTGCGAGCCGAATGAAGTGGCGGCGAACGGCTTAGGCCGAACATCTGGCTGAACACCGGCGACTGCCAGACGCCAGATGTCGCGCCTGGCGGCCGCCTTCAACGCCTGTCGGGCAGCAGGATCCGCTCGTCCACCTGACGGATATCCGTGTGCCCGCAAAAGGCCATGGTGATGTCCAGTTCCTTCTGGATGATCTGCAGGCACCGGGTAACACCCTCCTCTCCCATTGCACCCAGCCCATAGAGGAAGCTGCGGCCGATCAGCGTGCCTTTCGCGCCGAGCGCAACGGCCTTCAGCACGTCCTGTCCGCTGCGGATGCCGCCATCCATCCACACTTCGATACGCGAGCCGACCTCGCGTGCGATCTCGGGGAGCGCCGAGATCGAAGAAGGCGCACCGTCGAGTTGACGGCCGCCGTGGTTGGAGACGATCAACGCGTCAGCACCGCTGTCGGCGGCAAGGCGCGCATCTTCGACATCCATGATGCCTTTCAGAATGAGTTTGCCGCCCCACATCTTCTTGACCCACTCGACATCTGCCCAGCTCAGCGCCGGATCGAACTGCTCGGCGGTCCACGAACTCAGGGACGACAGATCGCCCACGCCCTTCGCATGACCGACGATGTTGCCGAAGGTGCGCCGCCGGGTGCCGAGCATGCCGAGGCACCAGCGCGGTTTGGTCGCGAGGTTGATGAGGTTCGCAGGGGTCAATTTGGGCGGCGCCGACAACCCGTTCTTGATGTCCTTGTGGCGTTGGCCGAGGATCTGCAGGTCCAGTGTCAGCATCAAGGCGCTGCACCGTGCCGCGCGAGCGCGCTCGATCAGCCGCATGATGAAATCGCGGTCGCGCATCATGTAAAGCTGGAACCAGAATGGTTGGGTGGTCTGGGCGGCCACGTCCTCGATCGAGCAGATGCTCATCGTGGACAAGGTGAACGGGACGCCGAACTTCTCCGCCGCGCGCGCCGCCAGGATTTCGCCGTCGGCATGCTGCATGCCGGTCAACCCCGTCGGCGCGAGCGCCACGGGCATGGCGGCCGCCTGACCGATCATTTCCGTGCGCGTGCTGCGGCCCGCCATGTTGACCGCCACGCGCTGGCGCAACTTCAGGCGTTGGAAGTCGCTTTCATTGGCACGGTAGGTACTTTCGGTCCACGAGCCACTGTCGGCGTAGTCGTAGAACATGCGCGGCACACGCCGCTCGGCAAGCACGCGTAAATCTTCGATGCAGGTGATGACAGGCACGGTTTCTCTCAGCGCAGGGAACAAGCGATGAGTGTACGTGCTTAAGACACTCGCCTGGAACTCCGGGAATACCTGGGGATCGTTCAGTCAGGCTCCGCGTAACGGCTTCTGGCAAGCCGCCAGCACCGCGCCGGCCGCGAGCAGCAACGCGGAATAGACCAGCCCACGTGCGAGACCCGCGCCATCCGAGACCCAGCCGATTATCATCGGCCCGACGATCTGTCCGAACGCGAACACGATCGTGAATGCGCTAATGCCCTTGCCCCAGTGGCTCGCCGGCAGATTGTGGCGCACGAAAGCCGTGGTCGACGCCACGGCCGAGAGAAACGTCGCGCCGAACAGCACGCCGGAGACAAACGCCACCCACGGTTGCGTGAACAACGCGGGCAACAGCGTCGCCACCGCGAGCAACGCGTTGAGTATGGCGAGCGCGTGGCCGCCGTGCATGCGGTCGAGCAGACTGGACCACAAGCGTGCCGAAACGACCGTCGCCACGCCTAGCAACAGGTAGAAGCCCGTCACCACCACCGCGCTCATGCCCGCATTGCGCAGCAGCGCGACGATGAACGTCATGTAGCCGATATAGCCGACGCCGAACAGTCCATAGCCCGCCAGTGCGGGGCTGAAACGCGGCCAACGTGGCGCGTCGGCGGCATCGGAAGCATGCGCGGTCGAGGACCCCATCGCGTGCACGCTTTCGATTTTTCTCGCCGCGCCGATGGCGATCGCGGAGAACACTGCGCACGCAACTGCCAATGCGAACCACGCAAACTGCCAGCCATGCACGACGTTGAAAATCGTCAACGGCACGAGTACCGACGAAGCGACGATGCCCCAACCGGTCCCGCCGTAATACAAGCCGAGGACAAGCCCCGCATCGTGCGGTCTCGCTGACGCAAGCCGCGCCGCCAGCACGCCGCCGCTGACGAAAACCGCCGCACTGCTCACGCCGGTGATCATGCGCAGCGCGAGTAGCGAATGCGTGTCGGCCAGCAAACCGCTGATGGCCATCAGAAGCGCAGTGGCCACGCAGCCCGCGCCGAACAATGCACCGGCCGACCAGCGGCGTGCCAGCCGCGGAAAAGCCAGCGCGCCCAGTAAATAGCCCAGCGCATTGGCGGTATTCATCGCGCCGGCTTGAGCAAAGCTCCAGCCGAGGTCGAGTTTCATCGACGGCAACAGCAACGCGTAAGCGAAGCGCGCGAGGCCCAATGCGATCGCGCTGCCTAACGACAGGCCGGCGGCCAGCATCAAGGTGGGGAGGCGCTGCGCCGCTTCGGTGGGCGTGGCGGTCGATGCGACGTCGAGAGATTTTGTTGGCATTGGCTAGCGTGGGTAGACAAGGATGCGGCAGGCTTGCTGCGGCATCTCGCCATCATATCTGGGGCCGCCCCGTTCGGCTGACGGTTAGTTGCGGATCAAACGCCCGAAGCTTGGCTGCAAGGCCTTCTGGCCGCGCGCAGCCAGTGCCAAGCCGCAGTTCAACGCTCTGTCCAATTCATTTTCTAAATGCGAATGATTTGCATTTACGAGTAAATTAGCTCATCATGGCACCCATGACACCCGCCGACTCCGAAATCATGATCACGCTAGATATCAGCCGCCCAGAAACCGAAAGCCAACGCACAGCCGCCACCGCGACGCCTGACACCACCGCCGGATCCAAGACGACGGCCGCACTTGAAGTGCTGCTGTCGCGCCAGTCCCAATGGCCGCTCACCGAACCGGGCCCGGCCGACGCCGAGCTCGATCTGATCTTCGATGCCGCCTTGCGCGCGCCCGATCACGGAAATCTGCGGCCGTGGCGCTTCGTCACGATCCGCGGCGACGCACGCGGTCAGCTCGGCGACGTGCTGGTCGACCTCGCCTGCGCCCGTTCGCCGGGCGAGCCGCGCTCCGCGCATGCGCATCGGCGGCAGAAGGCTTACGCGGCGCCACTTGTGATCGCGCTCGGCGCGGCGCTGTCGGCCCATCCGAAGATACCCGAGGTCGAGCAATTGCTGGCGGTTGGCGCAGCCACGATGAACATGCTGAATGCGATCCACGCGCTCGGCTACGGCGGCTTCTGGTCCACGGGACCGGACAGCTATGAAGCGCAACTGCACGACGCGTTGGGCTTCGCACCGAATGAGCGGCTGCTCGGCTTCCTGTTTGTCGGCACGTCGAAAAACTCGGACCAGGCAACGGCACGTCCGGCACGCAGCGAACATGTGCGCGAATGGCTACCGCCGCAGCCGGCCAAAAATTGAAGCAAGCACCTGGCGCACGCACCGCGTCACCGCCTATCCGTCGCGAGCGACAAGCGCTGGCCTGCGACGTGGCCTCCTCCGATCAGGCCGGCGCGACTCATTGGACCGTGTCCATTCAGGAGCCTCGATGAACTTCCGCTCTCAATACAGCAGCCGTCCCGAACTGGTCGACGATCACGTCACGGATTCCACTGACGCGCCCGATCGCACGGTCCTCAGCGCCGTGCGCACCTGGCTGCGGCCGGCGTGTGAAACAGTGCGCGGCGGGGTGCATTGGCGCGACATCCTGATCGGCGTGGGCTTGCGGCAGGATGGCATCGAACATTTCGATCTGCTGATGCGTTCGCTGATGCACGTGTCCTATCGTCCGCTCGACATGCGATGCCGCTGCGCCAGCGATCTCGGCAAGGACGAAGCCGTGATCCTGCAAACCATCGCGCTGCTGCAAAAGACGCACAGCGGCGCTGCATTGCGCATGCTGAGCGAATGGCTTCCGGCGCCGGCCGTCAGCGGCGTGTTGAAGCTGATCCGCTGGTTCGCTATCGATCTGCTCGACGCCGGTGTCGAACTCGACGTGCAAGCGCGCCGCGTCACCTATATGCATTGAGGACCCGAGCGTATGCCGTCGGAACTCGCTTATCTCGCGCCGTCGCGTGTGCGTGACAGCATCGACTCGCAGGCGACGAATAGCGCTAACGCCTTGCAGGCCGATCAACCTGCTCGACCGGTTCAACCTGCTCGGACCGCACACGCGATCGTCAGCGCGACCGCGCCGCAATTCGTGTCCCATCGGCTAACGCGCCACTATCCGCACAGCGTCGCCGCGCCACGCGCGGGTGAGTTGCATCTGTGGCGGTTCCGCTGTGAATGGTTGCCGGTGCCGGTGCAGGAAGGCGAGACGTGGATGTCGAAGGGAGAGCGCGAACGCGCACGGCTTCACCCGAACGCGGCGTTACGCAAACGCTTTATCAGCGCACGCGTGGTGACTCGCTGGATAGTCGCGAATCTGTTCGACTGCGAGCCGCATACGGTCGATCTGCAGGACGACGGCAACGAGAAGCTGCGCGCGCGACATCCGCACGACGGCCGCGGCATCACGATTGATATCGCGTACGCCGGCATCTGGATCGTGATCGGCATTGCGTCGACGACGCTTGGTCTGAGCGTCGCCGTACCCTCGCCGGGCGCCGCGCTTGACGACACGCGGGAAACCTCACGCCAACGCGTGCGTTATGGCAGCTTGTGCAATGCGTTGCGCTATGCGCCGGTCGGTATCGATCTGGATCTGCTCTCGAGCGATGCCGCATCCTGTGCGTTCGATCTTGCCGAACATGGCCGCTGGCATGTGCTCGATCTGCCGATGTCGGGCAAGATTCGTGCGGCGGTTGCACTCGCCCAGCCCGTCACGCAAGTGCATGCGGTTGGATGGCCGAAGGCGTTGGTGTTTGGCGAACGAAACGTTTAGCGGGTGAACGTTTTCGTCGACCACGCCACACATGCCGCATAGGCTTCAGGCGCCGCGATCCAGCGCGCCGCAATCTCGCGCATGTCATCCGGAATCACATTGCGTAGCGTCACCTCGGCGCTATCACGCGGCAGCACCGTCAGATGCTGCAAGCCGCGCGTGATGCCCACCCCCGTGGTTTTGACGAGCGCTTCTTTGGCGACCCATGCGTCGTAAAACGCGGTGCGCTGTTCTTCAATATCGAGGTTGTCGATCCACGCCGCCTCGCTTGCGTCGAGCGTCAATGTCGCGATGGAATGCCAATCGAAGCTGTCGCTGCGATGTTCGATATCGACGCCGACACGCCGCTTAGGCGACATCGCGATGAGCCCATGCGAGCCTGCATGCGATACGTTGAAGTCGAGCGCGTTGGAATCGGCCAGATGCGGGCGATGGTTTTCGTCGAGTTCGAACCGGACGGTGTGTGCCGCGATGTCGAGACACTGCGCGAGTTGATCGCGCAGCGCCACGCGCACGGACGCGAAACGCAGCGCGTCTTCGTGGCGGAGAAATTTGCCGGCTCGCGCGCGTTCGTCGTCGCTGAGCGCGGCGAAGGCGGCATCCTCCAACGACGCGTCGAAAGCGAAATCGACTCGCCACAATGAGACATCGGACGGGCCGTCATGCGGTAAGGGAACAGGTTCGACGGAATGCATTGCAGGTTCGGGCCTCACTCGTAAGAGTCGCAAGGAATATGCGCGACTCTACCCGATATGACGTCCGAACCCCTTCGATCTTTAGATTCGCTTCGTTTCCTTCGGCACGCCAATCAGCAACGCCACGCCGCTGACGAACAACAGTGCGGTCAGTACATACAACGCATTGTCCATGCTGCCCGTGTGCGTCTTGATCAGACCGATCACCCACGGGCTGACAATCCCGCTCGTAATGCCGATGCTGCTGATCAACGCAATGCCGGCCGCCGCCGCAGTGCCGGACAGATAGCCCGATGGTACGGTCCAGAAAATCGGCAACGCGGCGAAGATCAGCACGGCGGCCACCGAGAGAATCGCGAGCATCGCCGGGAAGCTGCTCAAATGCATCGTCAGCAGAGACAACGCGATGCCGCCGCCGATCGTGCAAACTGCAAAGTGCCTGCGCCGTTCGCCACGACGATCCGAGTGCCGCGCAATCAGAATCAGGCCCACTGCGCCGACTGCATTCGGAATCACGGTGTACAGGCTGATCGCCAGCACATCGTGAACACCGAAGTCGCGAATCATCAGCGGCATCCAGAAGTTCAGCGTCAACGACGCGCAGGTCAGCGAGAAATAGATGAACGCGAAGAGATAAACCCGCGGATTGCGCAGCGCTTGCATGACGGCGCGCGATGAATGCGCGTCCGATGAAACGCGGCGGTCTTCATCGCGCTGCACGATCAGTTTCGCCTTCTCAGCGTCGTTGAGCCACGTTGCATGCTGCGGACCGTCAACCAGATAAAACGCGGCAAGCAGGCCGAGTACGATGGCCGGCGCACCTTCGATCACGAACATCCACTGCCAGCCGAACAGCCCCATCACGCCGCCCATATCGCGCATGATCCAGCCGGACACCAGGCCGCCGAGCACACCCGCCACTGCGACGCCCGCGAAGAAAATCGACAGCACGGCTGCGCGCCGCCGCGCCGGATACCAGTAGGTCAGATACAGCACGATGCCGGGGAAGAACCCCGCCTCGAACACGCCGAGCATAAAACGCAGCACGTAGAAGTGCGTGGGCTTCGACACCAGCATCATGCCGACCGATGCGATGCCCCACAGCAGCATGATCCGCGTGAAGGTGCGGCGCGCGCCGAAGCGCGCGAGCAGCATATTGCTCGGCACTTCACACAACACGTAACCGATATAGAAGACCGCTGCGCCCAAACCGTACATGGCGTCGCTGAAACCGAGGTCGTGCTTCATCTGCAATTGCGCGAAGCCGATATTGATGCGGTCGAGAAACGACACCACGTAACACAGAAACAGAAACGGAATGATCCGCATCGAGACCTTGCGATATAACAAGTCGTCGTGCACAGCAGCGGATGCGCCCGGCGCGAGCGTGGGGGCGAGGGATTGGCTCATGGGTCATCTCCAAACGTGAGGGTCCAACGGACCCGCTGGGTCCGGCGTCTTGATGCGCCGCGTTTCGGTTTTCTACTGGAACGGCATGCGGCGGTATCGATGCGCCGCGCGCCGTGGTGGATTGCGCGTGGCTCGAACGGCCACGCGCGTGCAGCGTTTTATCGTTACCGCTTGTCGTGATTCGTGTTCAGGCAGCCAGCGAATGCGTCTGCGCACCTCGCCCCGAAGCATCGGTCACGCCTTCACGTGCGTGACGCATCGCTTCGAGCAGCGTCGTGTGATCGCCGATATGGTTGGCGAGCAACAGGATCAGTTGCGCGTTGGCTGACTGACTCTGTGCCTCGTCCAGATCGCGGTGCATGTCGATCAGCGCCTCGTAGAAATCGTCGGGGCGGGCGAGGTTGGGTTGCGTGTTCAATGCCATCACTGTCTCCTGCTATTTTCTTTTGCCGATGTGCTGCGTTTGCCCTACCTTCAGGCCGTGCCCTCAACGCACAACGCTCGCTTCAACGCACCTTCCACAAAGCTCGCGTCGAGTTGCCGACGACGCGCGCACACATGCTGGTCCGGCCGGATCAAATAGAACGTGCCGGGTTTGCCGTCGTAACGAGCGGCTGCAAGACCGTCGACGTCGTGCACAACCTTTGCACCCAAAGCCGCATCGATCTGCGCATCGTTACTCGTCACCACGACAAGCTTCAGCGGAATCGGCCCACTTCGCAACACATCCAACGCAGCTTGCGTCGCCTGACCGATACCTTCCGAGCCGCAGAACAACACGCCCGTGAATTGCTGGCCGAGTTGCTGTAACAGCCACGCCGGTTGCCCGGCGTCATGAACCGGCGCATCGACACACGATGCCCCCGGCACCATCAGACCTTCAAAGCTGTCACTGTCCGCCGTATTCAGCGGGGAATCACGCAACACCGCCGGCACCGACAAGCGACCGCTATTCGTCAACTGCCGCGCAAACGGGTGATGCCGCGCGAGCTTCAGCACAGCGTCGCGAAACACGCGGCTAACCGGGCTCTTCGGCGTGATGAAATCGGTCGAGCGGGTGGAGTTGCGGATGTTTTCGTCGGCGGCGAATTCGCGCTCGCTTGCATACGTATCAAGCAAGGCATCAGAGGTTTTGCCTTCGAGCACCATCGCCAGTTTCCATGCGAGGTTTTCCGCGTCCTGCACGCCGCTATTCGCGCCGCGTGCGCCGAACGGCGACACGCCATGCGCGGAATCGCCCGCGAACAACACGTTGCCGTGCCGGAAACGATCCATGCGCAAACACGAAAACGTATAGACGCTGACCCACTCCAGCTCGAACTTTGCCTCCGGTCCGAGCAACGCGCGCACGCGCGGGATCACGCGTTCCGGCGTTTTTTCCAGCACCGGATCGGCGTCCCAGCCCAACTGGAAATCGATCCGCCACACGTTATCCGGCTGACGATGCAACAGCACCGATTGATTCGGATGGAACGGCGGATCGAACCAGAACCAACGCTCAGTCGGAAACTCCGCTTCCATCTTCACGTCCGCGATCAGGAAGCGATCTTTGAACGTGACGCCGTGGCTGTCGAGTCCCATCAGATTGCGCATCGGACTGCGCGAGCCGTCGGCGGCCACCACATAGCGGCCGCGTAACGGGTACTGACCGTTCGGTGTATCGACGGTCAGCGTCACGCTGGCTTGCGCAGTGCCAGTCGTGCCGCTCTGCTGCACGCCGACCACTTTGCTCTTCCAGCGGATCTCGAGATTCGGCATCTCCTGCGCGCGTTCGAGCAGAAAGCCTTCGACGTAGTACTGCTGCAGGTTGATGAACGCGGGCCGGTTATGGCCCGCTTCAGGTTGCAGATTGAACGTGTACACCAGTTCATCTTTCAGGAACACCTTGCCGACATTCCAACTGATGCCCTTGTCCACCATGCGCTGCCCGCAGCCGAGCCGGTCGAAAATATCGAGCGAGCGCTTCGAGAAGCAGATCGCTCGCGAACCGGTGGACAACGAACAATCGTCGTCGACCAGCACAACCGGCACGCCCTGTTGCGCGATATCGATCGCGGTAGCAAGACCCACCGGCCCTGCGCCGACCACGATCACGGGATAGGCCACCTGTTCCGCATCGCCCTTCCCGGCCTGCTCCCGGCACGGCTTATAGTCGAACGACAGCGTCTGGTAGTTGATGCTCATCTTGTGTCTCCGTCCTTCTCCGCTCTGCTCTGCTTGACGCTTTCCGGCGTTTCGATGCTGTTATCAGGCTTGCAGCGCGTCCCACATTTCTTTGTCGCGTTGCGCGGTCCAGATGCGCGGATGCGTGATGCCGCTCGCTTCATCGAAAGCCCGCGAGACGTCGAACGGCAGGCAGTGTTCGTAGATGAACACATGGCCGAACTTCGGGTCCATTGCCTTGCGCGTGTGCGCCATCGCGGCCTTCAGATCGAGCTTCTGTTCGACGGCTTCGCGGCCCTGCTGCAACAGCGTAGTGACGAAGTCCTTCGTGTAGTCGAGGCCCTTGTTGACGTCTTCCGGCGTGGTCAATGCAGGACCGCGGCCCGGCACCAACTTTTCCGCCTTCAGCGCGCGCAGCGCTTCGAGCGTGGCCGGCCATTGTTCGAGTTGAGCATCGCCGCAATAGCAGGCTGCGTCGTATTCGACCAGGTCGCCGGAGAACAGCACCTTCTGCGACGGCAGCCACACCACCGTATCGCCCTTCGTGTGGCCCGCGCCCAGATGCGCGATGCGCACTTCGAGCTTGCCGAGGAACAGCGTCATTTCTTTTTCGAACACGAGCGTCGGCCACGTCAGGCCCGGCACCGTTTCGACACCGGCGAAGAGACGCGGGAAGCGTTCGATTTCCGACTTCATGTCTTGCTCGCCGCGCTCGACGATCATCTCGTACGTGCCGCGGCTCGCGATCACCTGTTGCGCGCCTTCTTCGAAATACGCCGACGCGCCGAGCACGCGCACGGCGTGGTAGTGCGACAGCACGACGTATTTGATCGGCTTGTCGGTGACGCTGCGAATCTTCGCGATGAGGTCTTGCGCCATGGCCGGCGTGGCGGTGGTGTCGACGATCAGCACGCCGTCGTCGCCGATGATCACGCCCGAGTTCGGATCGCCTTCAGCGGTGTACGCGTAGGCGTTCTCGGATAGCTTGGTCCACGTGACTTTCTTGACTTCCAGGTCGGCCTGGGATGCGAATGCCTTTGCCATGCTTGTCTCCCTCAAAAGTTGGACGTGAGGCGAGACGGCCGGCTGCGCGTTCAGATTTCAGAGGCGCGGGCTGACGGTATTGGAGGCTTGTCTCGCCCCGTTTTGACTCTGTGACTGCACCGGTATGTCGGGGTGAATGCATCTTATGGCCGGGCCGGTTTATTTGTCAATAGCGAAATGTATCGCTATACGCAAATCTCAGACAGCCTAAGATAAGGACAGGAAGGCGCGGCTTTCGCGCAGGGCTTCGGCTAACATGGACCCTTTTTACGGACGAGCGCGGGCGTGAGCAAAGCAGCGAAATCGGCCACCGGCAAAGGTGCGGGCGGCAGCGAGACGGCGGATGGCGGCAAGACGCAGCGCGGGATTCAGAGCGTTGAAGTAGGCGGCCGCGTGTTGCTGGCGCTCGCGCAGGCGCGCAGCCCGCTGGCTTTGTCCGATCTCGCCACCGCCGCGCAGATCGCGCCGGGGCAAGCGCATGCTTATCTAGTGAGCTTGAGTCGCTTAGGTCTGATCAAACGCGACGAGCTGTCGGGCCGTTATGAACCGGGTCCGCTGTCGTTGCGGCTGGGTTTGATGCATCTGGAGAACCAGCCGGCGTTTCGCGCCGCCGTGCCGCGCGTCGTGGCTTTGGCCGAAACGATCGGGTTCAGCGTCGCGATCTGTATTGCCGGGCCGCAAGGGCCGACCATCGTCCGCTATGAGCATGCGGGTTTTCCGTTGCATGTGAATCTGCATGTGGGCACGGTGATGTCGCTGCCGGCGACGTCGACGGGTCGCGTGTTTTGCGCTTTTCTGCCACGCGAGGCGTTGGCGGGGATGTGGGCGAATCAGTCGGGTGCTGCGAGTAGCGCGATGACGCCGCCTGATGAACGTGCCACGTTCGAAGCAGGTTTAGATGCTATCCGTGCACGCAGATTGGAATGCAGCGTCGATGCGCCGAGTCCGGGCATCAGCAGTTTGAGCGCACCGGTGCTCGATGCGGACGGCCGCTTGTGCCTCGCGCTGACCGTGATCGGCTCGACGGGCGCGATCGACGTTGCCGCCGATGGCCCGACGGCTCGCGCGCTGCTTGCTGCGGCTCATGACATCAGTGCTGAACTTGCGGCAGCGCCTTCCTTGTTGGCTTCTTCAGCATCGTGACCGACTCTCTCGACACCTCTTACGCTGCTTCTGCCGCTTCTGCCGATGCGAAACCGCAGCGCGGTATCCAGTCGCTCGATAGCACCGGCGAGTTGCTCGGCGCGCTGGTTGCGGCTGCGCGGCCATTGAGCTTGCGCGATCTTGCGGCCGCTGCGGGCATGCCGCCGGCCAAAGCGTTTCCGCATCTGGTGAGTCTGCTCAAGATCGGTTTGCTGAACCGCGATGCTGCGGGTTGTTTCGAAGCTGGGCCTTTGGCGCTGGAGCTTGGGTTGATCGGCTTGCAGCGCTTGTCACCGACGCGGGAAGCCGAGCCGGAAGTGGTCGAACTGGCTGTATCGACGGGAATGAGTGTCGCGATGGCGGTGCTTGGGCCGCTCGGGCCGACCGTCGTGCGACTGGAAGAGTCCGCGCGGCCGCTGCATGTGAGCTTGCGGGTCGGCACGGTGATGTCGCTGGTGAATACGGCGATTGGGCGTGTGTTTGCTGCTTATGTCGCGGACGACGTGCGTCATGGGCTGCTGGCGCAGGATCATTTGCGGCTGGCGGGGGCTGAGGCGGGGGAGACAAAAGCCTATGCACAACGCCTCGCTCAAATCCGCGCGGACGGTATCGATACCGCGTTGAGCCGGCCGGTGCCAGGTATCAATACCTTGGCCGCACCGGTGCTGGACCATACCGGCAGCATCTGTCTGGTGCTCGCGCTGATGGGGCCGAGCGGCAGCTTCGATAGCGAGCTCACAGGCGGCCCCGCGCAGACTTTGCGCGCGGCGACCCTGAGGTTGTCGCGGCGGTTCGGGTGGATGGCGCTGTCCGGGACCTGAATCAGCGACCTCGAGAAGGAAAAATAATCGTTTTTTTGAAAAACAGGCGTTTTGTAATCGTTTTGATGGCCGAGTAATCGAAACGATGTGCAGACGCCGTATAATCGTTTTTTTAGAAAACAGGCGTTTTGTAATCGTTTTGAGAGTCGAATAATCGAAACTGAGCGAAACAGCGCGCCCTCGCCCGCGCCCCAGCCACCCCGGATCGAAAATCATGCCGCAGATCGGTTATCAATGGCTATCCAATACGTACGGCGTCGTACCGGTTCACCCGTTCGCCGTACAAAGCGAAATCGGACGGATTCGCTCCACGTCCACCGACGGCGACATCCGCCGGGAGGTCTACCCCGAACCCTATCGCCCGGCCGCCAGCCTGACCGATAACCTGACTTTCGCCTTCCGGCACGAGGGCATCCATCTGGAATTCCTCGCTCGGCTTTATGCGCTGCAGCCGGTACGCCATGAGTTAGAGGCATGGATCGCCCGCGAGCCCACTGGCGCGTACGCTCGCCGCGCCTGCTTCTTCTATGAATGGCTGATGCCGGTGCCGTTGGACGTGCCGGGCGTCTCCCGGGGAAACTACGTCGATGCACTGAATCCCGAGGACTTCATCGTAGGTACCCCGGTCAACAACGCGCGTTGGCGTGTGCGCGACAACCTGCCGGGCAATCGGGACTTCTGCCCGGTGATTCGACGTGTCGAAGCGGTTCAGCGCGCCGAAGCTTATAACCTTGCCGCACCGCTTGCCGAACTGGAAGCGGACTATGGCATCGATCTGATCATGCGCAGCGCCGTCTGGCTGACGGTCAAAGAGAGCCGTGCGAGCTTTCTGATCGAACACGAGCAGGACAAAGAGGATCGAATCCGCCGCTTTGCCGCAGTCATGGAAAGCGAATGCGGACAGCATGCGAATCCGTTCGACGCTGAAACGCTCGACGTCTTGCAACGCGGCATCCTGGGGCAGTCGGCCCTGCGTTACGGCATCCGCCGCTCCCCGGTGTATGTGGGACACATCGCACGCTATCAACCGGTGGTCGACTACATCGCGCCGCATTGGGAACACATCGAAACGATGCTCGCAGGGCTTAGCCGCTTTCTGGAACGCACCGAAGGGGGCGCGTCTATCGTGCGTGCTGCCGCGGCATCGTTCGGCTTCGTCTATGTGCACCCTATGGCCGACGGTAACGGCCGCATTTCACGCTTCCTGATCAACGACATTCTGCGTCGCGACGGCGCGGTGCCTGCGCCAATTATCTTGCCGGTATCCGCCACGATCACCCACAGCACGCGCGATCGCGCCGCTTACGACAAAGTGCTCGAACGCTTTTCGCGCCCGTTGATGAATCACTATGCCGACCAGTACACGTTCGGCAAGACCGAGATCGCGGACGACGGTGTCGAATACAACCTGCACTTCCGCGCCTATGACGACGCACTGCCCGCCTGGCGCTATCCAGATCTGACCGCACACGTCATCTATCTTGCTGACGTGATCGACATGACACTAACGCATGAAATGCGCACCGAAGCGCGCTTTCTGCACGCCAACGACTCAGCACGGCGCGCCATCAAGGAATTTCTCGAGGCGCCCGACAACGATCTGGACGGCATCATTCGAAGCGTCCGGCAGAATGACAACAGCGTGTCGAACACACTGCGCAAGCGCTATCCGCTGTTTGACGAGCGGCCTGAGTTGAGTGCGCAAATCGTGCAGGCGATTACCGAAGCATTTTCAGACGAGAACAACCGTTAGCCGACGCACGGCCGACGCGAAACAAACGCGAATGCGGTGCCGCACCGTTCAATATCTTGTTGACTCGGCCCCAAGGGCCAGCTCGATGATGTGAGTGGTCAGCAAACGAAGAGGTGACTTATGCGTTGTTCCAATCCATTTTTAAGTGCTTCCGGTTCGCGCGGTGGACCTGACGAGCGAAACAGGTCGAGTCTCCGCATGGGATGGCCAATTGATCAGCTGCTGCCGGAAAGGCCAGATGCGTTCAGGATGGCACTTAGATCTTCCGGATAGATCGTTTCCGAGGTGCCCGCTAGTTCGGCTAGCGACCACCAATGGTTATCCGCCATTACCTCGCGTTCAAGTGAGGTCCACTGCGCTCCTGAAAGTACGTTGCTCGATACGTTTACGAGAAAGAAGCGCTCCTCGGCCCAAACATATTCACCGTCAGGAAGTTGCATACGGAAAGCGCGCTCGGCAACATGTCGACCGACATCACTTCGCTGAATACCGGTTTCTTCCAGGAGTTCTCGACACGCAGCTTCCTCGAAGCTCTCGCCTTCTTCTAGCCCGCCTCCTGGTGTTGCCCAGTAGGCTTGGCCTGCAAGCGCCCCGTGCTTGTGAACAAAACGAAAAAGCAGGGTGCGCTGAAGCGGGTCAATGACTAGCAGGCGAGACGACGGCCTTTTCCGCATGGCACTCCTTGTCCAATTCTGGCTGGCCGTCCATCTTAATCAATCCCCCGCCGCTTCCGGCTCATGCGACGACAACCGCGCCTTCGCGTGCCGCATCTTTTCAAGCGTCTTAGGCCGCGCCTTCAACGCGACGCCGATCGCCAACGCATCCATGATGCACAGATGCACGAGCCGGGACACGCCTGGCGTATTCGGATCGATCGGACTCGGCACGCGCAGCAGCAGCGGAATATCGACCAACCACGCTAACCGTGAACCCACATTAGTCAGCGCAATGGTAGTGGCGCCACGCTCCTTGGCGATCTGAATGCTTTCATTCACTTCGACGCTGCGCCCCGAATGCGAAATCGCAAACGCCACATCACCGGGTTCCATGAGCCCCGCATAAAGCCGCTGCAAATGACCATCGGTAAACGCAGTAGCCGCAATATCAAGCCGCAAAAATCTCAAAGCCGCATCTTGCGCAACGAGCCCCGAACCCGACCCAACGCCAAAGAAGAAAACCCTTCCCGCGCTCGACAACGCCGCAATCGCACTCTCAACCACCGCCGGATCCAACGCACTACACGCATGCGTGATCCCGTCGACAGCAGCTTCACCCACCTTGTCCATCAACGTCTGCACGTCATCGTCACGCGCAACCGCCGTCGACGCATACGGCACCCCGCCCGCCACGCTCTGCGCCAATTGCATCTTGAAGTCGCGCAGACCATGCGCGCCGATCGCGCGGCAAAAGCGCGTGACGGAAGGCTCGGACACGTCCGCACGCTGGGCGAGTTCGGTGATGCTCGCGCGCATCGCAAAGTCGACGTCGCTCAGCACCATCTCGGCGACCTTGCGCTCGGCGGGCCGCAGATTGGCCAGCGCGCCGCGGATGTGGGGAATCAAGTTCGGTGCGGACACCCGGTGTTCCTTAAGGGTTAAATGAATCCGCGTCGCATCGCAGCTTCAATCAGCTTGAATCAGCCTCAAGCGGCAACACGCGGTTCAGACCAGCCTGCGTCCACTCTCCGTATCGAACAGATGAATATGCTCGGCCGGCAGACGCAGCGTGACGCGCTGACCGGGCTCGACTTTCGAGCGCTGGCGAGTCGTCACGCACCACGTGTTGCCGCCTATTTTCCCGTACAAATGGGTCTCGGCGCCAGTCGGCTCCACCACTTCGACTTCCATCGTGGTGTCCGGCTTGTCAGCCATCGTTTCAATGTGTTCGGGACGCACACCAAGCGTGATTTTTGCGCCGACCACCGCCGAGGCCGGCGTGCCTTCCAGCACGATCTCGTCACCGTCCGTGAGTTTTAACGCGAAACCCTGTCCATCCGTGCGATTGACCAACACGCCTTCCGCAAAATTCATCGACGGCGAACCGAGGAAGCTCGCGACGAACAGATTCGCCGGACGGTCGTACAAATCGAGCGGACGGCCGACCTGCTCGATCCGCCCGGCGTTCATCACAACGATGCGGTCGGCCATCGTCATCGCTTCGATCTGATCGTGCGTGACGTAGATCACCGTATTCTTCAGACGCTGATGCAGCGCCTTGATTTCCGTGCGCATCTGCACGCGCAGTTTGGCGTCGAGATTGGACAGCGGTTCGTCGAAGAGGAACAGCGACGGCTCGCGCACCACTGCGCGGCCCATCGCCACCCGCTGACGTTGACCACCCGACAACGCACGCGGCAAGCGATCCAGATAACTGCCGAGGTTCAACATCTTCGCCGCAGCTTCAATCCGCGGCTTGAAACTCGCCGACGATTCCTTGCGAATCCGCGGCCCGAACGCGATGTTTTCGTAGACCGACAGATGCGGATAAAGCGCGTAGCTCTGGAACACCATCGAAATATTGCGCTGCTGCGGTGCAAGCGTATTCGCGCGCGTGCCGCCAATCATCAGATCGCCGCCGCTGATTTCTTCGAGCCCGGCCACCATGCGCATCAGCGTGCTCTTGCCGCAACCCGACGGGCCGACCAGCACGACGAACTCGCCGTCGTCGATATGGAGATCGATGCCGTGCACCACTTGCGTGTCGCCATAGCGTTTGAAGATGCCGCTTAGTTGCACTGCTGCCATGCTGTCCTCATCGTCGTGCTGTCATGCGGACGTGTTGCCTTGCTTCATCGAGCAACGAACACACCGCGCTATCGGGTCAAAGCAGTTCAAAGCGAATCAATCCATTCAAAGCGATTCGAGCGTCAGTTCTTCCGCCATCAAACGGTTGCCGGCCATCAGTCCACCGTCGACCGGCAACGCGACGCCGGTAATCACGCGCGCCATCGGCGATGAGAGGAACAGCACCGCATCGGCGATATCGTCCGGTGTCGCAAAGTCGCGCAACGGGTACCACTTTTTCAGATCCTCGAAGACCTGCGGATTCTTGTCGACACGCGCCTGCCACGCCTGCGTCTTCACCGTGCCCGGACAGACGATGTTCGCGCGGATGCCATAGCGGCCCAGTTCGATCGCCAGCGCTTTCGTGTAGCTGATGAGACCCGCTTTCGCCGCGCTATACGCCGGATGCCCGAGCGCGGCCATGCCGTTCACCGAGCCAATCAGCACCAGCACGCCCGTCTGCCGTTCGATCATCGACGCGCGCACCGCTTCCACCGAGTGATACGTGCCGTTCAGATTCAGATGAATGTCGCGCTGCCAACTGGCGGCATCCGTCGTGGCGAGCGTCAAACCTTTGGCAGCACCCGCGTTGGCGACCAGCACGTCCACCGGACCGCGCGTTTTCACCGCATCGGCAACCGCTTGCTGCACTGCGGCAGCATCACCCAGGTCGACCGTGATCGGCGTGACATGCGCGACGCCGAGTTGCGCAACCAATCCGTGAAGCGCGACCGCGTCGACATCGAGCGCCAGCACCGTGTCGCCCTGCTCCACGAAACGCTTGCACAACACGCTGCCGATCCCACCGCAAGCCCCTGTCACCAACACCACACGATTCATGTCTACCCTCGCCCTTCAACCTCGTTGCAGCGCCGGTTTAGCGTGTAAATTTCCTACAAAACCGACATCGAACAGTTGTCTAGTCATCCCGAAGATTGGGTATCCGTGACTTCGCGTTATGCAGAATACCCCTGCTTTACAGCATCTTATGCACAAAACTGGCTGAGAAAAAATATGGCAGACCCTACGTGACAAGCTATTTTGCGTCATGTAGGATTTTTTCAAACAATTTAACCCAAAGCGGCCGGCGACGGCAGCAGACCACCCCCCACCATCGTTGGATGGGACCGGAGCAAGCGTAAAGCGCTAACTCCGATCGACACAGGAGAGAGAAATGTCGTTGCATGCCCGTGCTTCCCTCGCGCTAGGCAAAGTTGCCGTGGCGCTCGCGTTTGCAGGTATCGCCGTCGCGGCTCACGCCGACACGGTCCGCGTGACGGTCGCGCATTACAGCGATGCGACCGCGCCGTACTTCGAAAAGATGGCCCGTAACTTCGAGAAGGCCAATCCCGGCACCACGATCAAGATCGAAGACGTGAACTGGGACACGCTGCAACAGAAACTGCAAACGGACATCTCCGGCGGCGCCAACGCCGACCTGGCGATCGTCGGTACGCGCTGGCTGCTCGACTTCGTGAAGGACGACGTCGCCGAGCCGCTCGACGGCTACATGGACGCCAGCTTCAAGGGCCGCTTCATCGGCCCGTTCCTCGCACCGGGCGAAATCAACGGCAAGGTGTACGGCCTGCCGATCGCCGCTTCCGCACGCGCGCTCTACTACAACAAGGATCTGCTCGCGAAGGTCGGTTATCCCGACGGCCCGAAAACGTGGAATGACGTGATCGATGCGTCGAAGAAACTGAAGGCACAGGGCGTTGCCGGCTTCGGTCTGCAAGGCAAGGAAATCGAAACCGACGTCTACTATTACTACGCGCTGTGGACCAACGGCGGCGACGTCGTCGGCAAGGACGGCAAGGCGGCATTCAATTCGCCGGCCGGCATCAAGGCGGCCACGCTGTACAAGACCCTGATCGACGACGGCCTGACGCAGCCTGGCGTGACCGGGTACAGCCGTGAAGACGTGCAGAACCTGTTCAAGCAGGGCCGCGTTGCGATGATGATCTCCGCACCGTTCCTCGCCAAGCAGATCAAGAAAGAAGCGCCGAACCTGAAGTACGGCATCGATCCGATCCCGATGGGCACGACGCACGCCACCTATGCGGTGACCGACTCGATCGTGATGTTCAAGAACTCGAAGGTGAAGAAGTCGGCCTGGAAGTTCCTCGACTATCTGTTCACGAAGGAACCGCGCGTCGAGTTCACGACGACCGAAGGCTTCCTGCCGACCACCAAGGCTGAGGCGACCGATCCGGCGTTCAACGATCCGGACACCAAAGCTTTCGTCGCGCTGCTGCCGACGGCTCACTTCGCGCCGACTGTGACCGGTTGGGAAGACACCGCGAAGGCTGTGACTGATTCAATGCAATCGATCTACCTGGGCAAGGCGAAGCCCGCTGACGCGTTGACTGCCGCAGCGACGCAAGCGAACAAGTCGCTCGGTAAGTGATCGCGTAGTCTCGTAGTGATTTGGTGAACACGGAACGCGCGCCGCCGTTGTGAAGGCGACGCGCGTTTCGGTTGTCATGTCCGTAGTGCACTATCCTGCCCATCCCGTCGCGTCTGCCTTTTTAATGCGGACGCGTCTTACGATCGAGCACGCATGAGCCGTTCCGCTTCTTCGCGCCTCCAGGCGCCCTGGTTGCTGATTGCGCCGAGTCTGGTGTTGGCGCTTTTCATCATCAGCTATCCGATTTTCAACATCGTGTGGCAATCGCTGCACGAGGTCTCGCGCTTCGGCGCGATCCGCGATTTCACCGGTCTGCAGAACTTCTATACGATTTTCACGGACCCCTCGTTTCTCGCTGCTGCTAAGCGGACGATTGTTTGGACCGTGTTCGTGGTGGGCGGCACGGTGCTGATTTCAGTGCCGGTTGCGCTGGTGCTGAATCAGGATTTCTATGGGCGCGGCGTGGCGCGCACGATTGTGATGCTGCCGTGGTCCGTCTCGCTGACGATGACCGCCGTGGTGTGGCGCTGGGCCTTCAACGATGACTACGGCATGGTCAACGTCACGTTGCAGCGGCTTGGTTTGATCAACGGTCCGATACATTGGCTCGCGACGCCGGAGCTCGCGTTTCCGGTGGAGATCGCCGTCGGCATTCTGGTGTCGATTCCATTTACGGTGACGATTCTGCTGGGCGGATTGTCGTCGGTGCCGGGTGACATTTATGAAGCGGCGCGGATGGATGGCGCCAGTGCGTGGCAGCAGTTTCGCAAGTTGACGATGCCGCTCTTGCGGCCGTTTATCAACATGACGATTCTGTTGAACGTGATCTATGTGTTCAATTCTTTCCCGATCATCTGGGTGATGACGCAAGGCGGCCCGGACAACGGCACACATATTCTCGTCACGTATCTCTATGAGCTTGGGTTCCGGCTGGGACGTCCCGGCGAAGCCGCGGCGGTGTCGCTGATCATGCTCGTCATGCTGTTCGTTTTCTCGATCGCCTATCTGCGCCTGCAGCCCGCGAAAGAAGGAGAGACGTCATGAGTCTCAGCGTCAAGATGAAGCGCTCGCTGTGGTGCTGGCTGGCACTTTCGCCGCTGATTGTGGCCGTGCTGTTTCCGTTTGCTGTGATGTTGTTTACTGCTTTGAAGCCGGCTACGGAGATTTTTGTTTATCCGGCGAGGTGGTTGCCGGTGCATTGGCAGTGGAGCAATTTTTCGGATATGTGGGTTGCGGCTAACTTCGGCGTGGCGCTGAGGAATAGTTGCGTGATTAGCTTTTTGTCGACTGCGTTGGCGTTGGCAGTGAGCTTGCCGGCGGCTTATGCGTTGGCCAGGTTTCCGTTTCGTGGGAAAGGGTTGTATTCGCAGTTTCTGCTGGTGACGCAGATGCTGTCGCCGATCTTGCTGGTTGTTGGGTTGTTCCGGCTCGCGGCGATGATTCCCTATGGGGATGGGAATCTGGTTGACTCCAAGATTGGGGTCATCGTTTCTTATGCGGCGTTCAATATCGCGTTTGCGGTTTGGATGTTGTCTTCTTACTTTCAGACTGTGCCAAGGGATCTTGAGGAGTCGGCGTGGCTTGAGGGGTGTGGGAGGACTCGGGCTGTTTTTAAGGTTTTCTTGCCGTTGGCTGTGCCGGCGATTGTTGTTACGGCGATCTTTACGTTCATCAATGCTTGGAATGAGTTTGCGGTTGTTTATACGTTGATTCGGTCGCCGGAGAATAAGACTCTTACCGTGCAGGTTACGGATATGGTGGCTGGGAAGTATGTCGTTGAGTGGCATTTGGTGATGGCCGCTACTCTCTGCGCGACGTTGCCGGTTTCGATAGTGTTTGCTTGGTTGCAGCGGTTTTTGGTGAAGGGGTTGGCGTTGGGGGCGGTGAAGTGAGGATTGGGAGTCAGGGAGGGAAGTTGGCCCGCCGCCGCGCAACCATTCTGAAGAACTAGCTCCGCCTCCCGCCGCCGCTATCTGTGGCACGAATCGTCAAGTCCATTCGAAGTTTGCGGACGGCTGATTCTCTTGAGGTTTGTTCGACGCCTGCCCATGTCCGCGGGCTCGGGGGCGCGCGACGG
>NZ_JALQCK010000027.1:0-122945 GCF_030464835.1 Paraburkholderia sp. WS6 | reverse complement strand
AAGGTTTCAGCTTTCACATCCTCCTTTCCCAGGCTTTCCCTGGCGCGATGTCATTTCCCTTCACATCCAGAGCAAGGTTCTCACGTTCCGTACCAAAGCCTGTATTGAGATCATGCCGCCTATACACCGACTGCCATCGGGACCGTAAGCAGGTATCGTCCCGACTTATCCTGGAGCTGGAAATCGTCCCCAGTTTTGACAGTGCTTTAAGGCAATAACGATGCGTCATCGGACGGTTCACTTTCGTTCATCTTCTCAATACTTACCTGCCATCCTCAACGGCTGACTTTTCCACGGTCGCTCACTACCACGCCTTTTGAACGCAGCAGCACCGGGCGGTTTGAAGCCTGCCCCTGCAGGCCGGCTTCGGAAGGCCAACTTCCATCTTCAGTACAGCATCACAAGCTCCTCGCTTGTGTTCGTGACACACACTTCCATTCGCCCCTAACCTCGATATAGGGGTGAGTAGACCCAAGGAACTTCACCCGGAGTCTCTCGCAGAACCGTGCGTAAACCTCTCGATTTACACCGCTCCCGGGCACTGTCACGTTGCAGAAATGGTCAAGTAAGATCGGGTGATGAAGAATGCTAAATCGCTTTACCACGGTCATCGCTTTCCGGCGGCGGTCATCAGTTGCGCGGTACGCTGGTATTTCAGGTTTCAGCTCAGCCTGCGTGATATCGAAGAACTGCTGTTCGAGCGCGGGGTTATCGTCAGCTACGAAACGGTCAGACGCTGGTGCGATAAGTTCGGTGCGGGCTTCGCACACCGTGTGAAAGCGGCGCGTCGCAGGCCCGGCACCACATGGCACCTTGACGAAGTATTTGTGACGTTGCGCGGCGAGCCTTACCCGTTGTGGCGCGCCGTCGATCAACACGGTGCCGAACTCGATATCCTGCTACAGAAGCGCCGCGACAAGGCAGCAGCGAAGCGGTTTTTCAAGCGCGTGCTTGCCTCGTGTACTGAGGCACCGCACAAGATCGTGACCGACCAGCTGCGTAGCTATCCGGCGGCGAAAGCCGAGATTCCCGCACTGGCTCACGTCAAGCACGTCTTCGTCAAAGCCAGCGCGCGGGTCAACAACTGGGCGGAAAACAGTCATCAGCCGACGCGCGAACGCGAGCGACGCATGCGTGGCTTCCGCGATCCTGAACGCACGCAGGCTTTCTTATCGAGCTTCGGTCCTATCCGGCAGCACTTCGCGCTCAAGCGACATCTGCTACGCGCCCCACTCTATCGCAAACAGCTCGCCGCACGGTTTGCCGCCTGGCATCGTTTCACTGAGGCCACCCAAGTTCCGTCCGTTTTCTGAGCAAGCGTGCATATTCTCCGCTTTTGCGTCGCAAGCAATTTAACGTGACAGAGCCCGCGCAATCCATCCCGTCCACGCGGCGAGGTTCATCGTCGGGGTCAGCCACCGCTACGGAAGTGACATCTCCCCGCTGGGCACGTGGGTCGCAAGCAGCGCACTGAGCAGCCTATGGCGACGTGAACGTGATGAAGAGGAATGCAAATCCGAGCGGATTCACCGAACGGATCTCCTCGCGTCGGGCTCGGATGTGGAGCGCGTCGAAACACGCGCGCTCGCTGAGCGCGAGAAACATCTTGCGCTCAAGCGTATGGATGTGCGTAGCGCGCCCCTCTCCTGGCTTTGAGGAACTCGCGACTAGACGCTCGGAAGACTGGCCGCCGGGCGAACGTTCAGTGGCAGGGCTGAAAAGCATTGGCAGGACAGCGAACTCGGACAAGCCGCTCAGGTCGCCTAGGGAAACAGGAACAAGCGATGCTTGTCACGGTTGCCTTTAGTGACCTCCCCCGTGTCCGCCTCCCCCGTGTCCGCCGCGTCCTTGTCCGCCGCGTCCACCGCCATGCCAGTGCTCGTAACCGTGCCAATGGTGGTCACCTCCCCGTCCACCCCAAATATTGATCGTCCCATACGCCGGGACGTAGACGGGTCCAGACGGGTATCCATACGCAGAATCGTACGGCTGGGCATACCCACCATCTCCATAACCCGGTGCGACTGCGCAACTACTCACACTTGCTGCGATGCCAAGCATTGCAATAATCCTAAGCACGGTGTTCATCCTAATGGCGAGTTGAGGGAGCGCTTTCGAAGAGCGAAGACTTATCGCCCTCGATCGTTCCCAGTCCCATTATCGATATCTGCGTCTGATGTAGGCATGGCGCGAAAATGTCATTTTTGACATTTCAGGAAACGCGCATCGGCCCACGCGCCCGATGTGAGCATGCCGCCGAGGGAACGTTTAGGGTCAGCGGGCCGACGGACAGCCTGCAGCAGCGACCCGGGGGGCGTGTGACGAGCGAGCGGGGATGGCCGACGGCAATACATCACCCGACGCGAAAGCGGGCAGACTTCCTCATGGCCTCTCCTCACCAGAGAGTTTGCAGAACCATCTATACGGAAGGAAAGCAAATGAGTGCAGCAATACGGGCGCGTGCGCCTCCCGGCGTGACGTGGGACGGCATCGATTGGGCCAATGTTCAACGCCAGGTAAGAAGGCTGCAGACACGTATGGTGAAGGCCGCACAGGCCGGCCGCTATAACAGGGTAAAAGCCCTGCAATGGCTGCTGACCCACTCGTTCAGCGGCCGTGCATTAGCCGTGAAGCGGGTGACTGAAAACAAAGGCAGGAACACCCCGGTGTGGACAAGGTAACGTGGAAAACACCGGCGGCAAAGGCCAACGCGATTGCGTCGTTGAAGAGGCGGGGTTACTCGTCCCTTCCGCTTCGGAGGGTTTTTATTCTGAAGAAAAACGGCAAGACGAGGCCGCTCGGGATATCGACGGTGATCTCATAATGCACCTCTCACAGTCGAGTGTTGGAATGCTGCGGTTGAACCGTACTTTGAAGCCCGCTGGGGCAAGAAGACGATGAACTCGCCAAGGGGCAGGGTCAAACTCTACCGCGTCTGGCTACGGCAGGATGGCCTGTGTCCGACCTGTCAGGAACCGATCGCACCGGGCAGCCCTTGGGCGACCCGGTTCATTGTGAAAAGAACCGAAGGCGGATCGGATGCAGCAGGCAACCTTCAGATGCACCATCTCAATTGCCATAGAAATCATTAGTCTGCCGGAACTACCATTGTGAAACCGGGTGTCGAAAGATGCCTTTGCAGAGGCTTGAGCCGTGTGGATCGAAAGACCCATGCACGGTTCTGAGCAGGCTGGACGCGGGTAACCGCGCCCAGCTACCCGACAAAACCGTTGGGCATGCCCTGCAATGTCTATCAGACCAACAACGCAGGCGAAACCGCGCTCTCGTTTGCGCCGCTGTTTCGCCGCCTCGATATGATCCCGGTGCTGGTGGCGCACGGCGCAAACGCGAACCATGTGGATGCGCGCGGCGGCACCGCGCTGCAAATGGCTATCGCGCAGCGCAATACGGCGGCGGCAGATGCACTGCGCCAAGCGGGTGCGACGGAGTGAAGCTCGGCTAGCTCAGGAAAAGATCGCTTCGATATCCGGCGACGCGTCTTTCACCTCGTCGAAGTTCAGTGTTGCTTCGATATGCTGCAGGTGATCCAGCATGCTCGCCGCAGCCTTTGCTTCGTCATGCGCTTCGATTGCATCAATCAGATCACTGTGCTCGTGATGCGGGCACGCCGGGGCGTTGGGCTTGTCGTAAAGCGTGATGACGAGGCACGTCAACGGCGCGAGTTCTCGCATCATCCGCAAGAGGATTTCGTTGCCGATCATCTCCGCGATCAGCACATGAAACTCGCCTGACAGCCGGATGATGGCGGGCCGGTCATTCTGCTTACGCGCGTCGCTTTCCTGCCGCACGTGCTTGCGTAACGCACGCACTTGCGCCGACGTCGCGGTGCGGCTCAACAGCCTGGCCATTTCCGGCTCGATCATGCGCCGCGTGACAAATACGTCTCGCGCCTGCTGGACGCTCGGGCTGGCGATAAAGGCCCCGCGATTCGGCACCAGCTCGACCAGCCCCTCGTGGGCAAGCTTGTTGAGCACTTCGCGAATCTTGGTCCGGCTCACGCCCGAGACTTCCGCGAGCCGCTCCTCAATCAATTTTGTACCGGGTGCAAGGCGATGCTCAAGCACCGCCTTCTGGATGCGGCCATAGATTTCCTCATTCGTAAACGGCGCCTTGGGCGCGGCAGCTTTACTGGCAGGCATGGAGGAGGCTCGACTCAAAGGGCTTCTCGCAACTGGGAATGGATCGATGATAGAGCAATCACGCGCGTTTTTGTACACAAAAATTCGATGGAGTGCCCGCGTCGAAACCACGCTCTAAAGGAGGGAACTGGAATTTTTTTGTATACAAACGTTCATCGGCGCTTATCGAGCCTGACAACCTGCAGACCTCTCTAGCAGGCGCCTTTTGGCCCGCGCAACAACCCTCATTTGGTGCCAATGATTCGATTTTGGTGCTCCCGTGCACCATCTTCATGCAAGCGTGCGTGTCGCAGTTTTCGCCATGATCCATTGACGTTCGTTCCAGAGAAGGTGTTCAGGAAGCAGCCGTTTCCACTATCGAGCGCGCATCCATCATTGCATACAATCTCTTTTATATTGCGTACAAACACTATGATTTATGTTGGCACAAAGTTTGCATTACGAGCATCCAGCAACCATCTTTTTCCGGCGCGGCACGCCAGAAGCAACCCTTGATATGGAAATCATGACGCAACGCACTCTGATTGGCATGTTAACCCCGTCTTCTAACACGGTTCTCGAACCGGTCACTTCGGCGATGCTCGCGGGCCTGCCCGACGTCAGCGCGCATTTCGGCCGCTTCCGGGTGACCCAGATCGCGTTGTCCGAACAGGCGCTGGCCCAGTTCGATGACGAGGAAATTCTCGGCGCAGCAGGGTTGCTCGCCGACGCGAAGCTGGACGTGATTGGCTGGAACGGGACATCGTCGGGCTGGCTCGGGTTTGAGGCAGACGAGCGCCTGTGCCGCAGCATCACAGAACGCACCGGTATTGCCGCCTGCACCTCGGTGCTCGCGCTCAACGAGATTTTCGCCATGACGGGCGTGCGTCGCTTCGGTCTGGTCACGCCATATCGCGACGACGTGCAGGCAAAGGTCATCTCAACGTATGGCAGCGCGGGCTTTGAATGTGTCGGTGAACGTCATCTGAACAAGCAGGACAATTTTTCGTTTTCGGAAGTCAGTGCGGACACGTTGCGTGAGATGGCGCGTGAAGTCGCAAAGAGCAAACCTGACGCGATTACGATTTTCTGCACCAATTTGCGCGGCGCGCCGCTCGCTGAAGAGCTTGAAGCCGAACTCGGCATTCCGGTGTACGACACCATCTCGACGGTGGTCTGGAAAGCGCTGCGGATGAGCGGCATCGATTCGTCGCGCGTCACCGGCTGGGGCAGCCTGTTCCGGGAGGTCGCATGAGCGACGCGGCGGCCTTCGACCTCGTGATCCGCGACGCGGATATCGCTACGGCGGCCGACCGCTTCACCGCCGACATCGGCGTACGCTACGGGCGCATCGTCGCGCTGGGCAACGGACTGGCTCGGGGCGCCAGCGAGATCGATGCAGGCGGCCGCCTCGTCACTCCAGGCGGCGTGGATAGCCACTGCCACCTGGATCAGGACACCGGCGACGACAGCGTGATGGCCGACGACTTCCTGAGCGGCACGGTTTCCGCTGCCTGCGGCGGCACCACCACGGTAATTCCGTTTGCGTGCCAGCAGAAGGGAAAAACGCTGCGTGCGGCGATCGATACGTACCACCGACGCGCCGACGCCCGCGCGGTGATTGACTACGCCTTCCATCTGATCGTCACCGATCCCACGCCGCATGTGCTCGACCAGGAGCTGCCGCAACTGATCGAAGAAGGTTATACGTCGTTCAAGATCTACATGACGTATGACGCGCTCAAGCTGAACGACCGTCAGATAATCGAACTGCTCGCACTGGCCCGCGTCCACGGTGCCATGGTGATGATTCATGCCGAAAACGCCGATTGCATTGCGTGGCTCACCGAAGCGCTGCTGGAGGAAGGCATCACCGCGCCGATCGGGCATGCGTTGTCCCGCCCGATGCTGGTCGAGCGCGAAGCGACGCATCGCGCCATCAGTCTCGCGCAGCTGGTCGACACGCCCGTGCTGATCGTGCACGTCTCCGGCCGCGAAGCGATCGAGCAGATTCGCTGGGCGCAAGGACATGGCCTCGCCGTCTACGCAGAGACATGTCCGCACTATCTGCTGCTGACCGAAGACATGCTCGAAGATGGCCCTCGCGGCTATCAATGTATCTGCAGTCCGCCGCCGCGCGACGAAGGCAATCGCCAGGCCGTCTGGGACGGACTCGTGAACGGTACGTTTCAGGTGCTCTCCTCCGACCATGCGCCGTTCCGCTTCGACGGTCCGCACGGCAAGCAGGTGGCCGGCGAAAACCCGCGCTTCGATCAGGTGCCCAACGGCATACCGGGTCTCGAGACGCGCATGGCCTTGCTGATGTCCGAAGGCGTGATGAACGGACGCATCGACATTCACGCCTTCGTCGCATTGACCGCAACCAATGCCGCGAAGCTCTACGGCCTTTATCCGCGCAAGGGCTCAATCGCAATCGGCGGCGACGCCGATCTGGTGATCTGGGACACAAATCGTGCCTTCACGCTCACCAACGATGCGTTGCACCACAACGTCGACTACACGCCGTACGAGGGTTGGCAGATGAAGGCGTGGCCAGCGCTGACGCTGTCGCGCGGCGACGTAGTGTGGGACGGCGTGCAGCCCAGCGGCACGCGCGGCCGCGGCGAGTTCCTGCCGGCCTTGCGCCCGCAACTGGCGCAACCGCATCGGCCGTTGAACCCACGTATTGACGCTCACCGGGTGCTACCGCGCTTTGCCTTTCCCGCCGTCTATCGCGAGTAGGAATGGCCTTGCGGACTCGCGCGGAACACGCAGTGCATTCGGCACTTTCCGCGCCGCTTTACATGCTGTCTTTATAACGTACGAACTGTGATTTTCTCTGGAGAGCCTGATGTCCGAACGATTTTCGCGTCGCCAATTCCTCCAACGTGCTGGCGCGGGTGCAGCCCTCGTGTCGATTGGGCTGCCCCGCTTTGCGATGGCCGCCGGGCTCACGCTTGACGACATCAAGAAGGCCGGGGTGCTGCGCATCGGCTGCGAAGCGACCTATCCGCCGCTGACGTATCGCGACGCGAGCGGTGCGATGATCGGCTACGACGTGGATCTCGCCGACGCGTTTTGCCGCAATCTCGGCGTCAAGGCGCAGTTCATCGACACGGTCTGGTCGGGCGTGATTCCGTCGCTCTACACGAAGAAGTTCGATCTGGTGATGAGCAGCCTGAGCTACACGGCCGAGCGCGAAAAGCACGTGGACTTCTCCGTGCCTTACGTCGAGGCCTCGCAGGCACTGCTGATTCGCGCGGCGGATCTGAAGAGCGTCACCAGCCTCAAGGGCATGAACGGCAAGGTGCTCGGACTCAAGCTCGGCTCGCCGGGTCAGATACTCGAACCGAAGCTCGATGTGCAATTGAAAGCAGCGGGCGGTGCGGGTTTCAAGGAAGTGAAAACCTTCGACGACCATCCGGCCGCCTATATCGCGCTGGCAGAAGGCAAAGTGGACGGCGTGCTCAACACATTGCCGACGCTTTCGCTCGTCCTGAAGAATGCGCCGGGCAAATACGCTATCGTCAAGGGCATCGGCGCGGATAACTGGGCGGGCATCGCAGCACGTACGGATGACACCGCGCTGATCGGCTTTATTGACCAGCAGCTGCGCAAGTTCAGAACAGACGGCACGTTGCATTCGCTGCAGCAGAAGTGGTTTGGTTTCGACATGAACTTGCCGGATGCAATTCCGGTGCTGTCCTGAGAGCGCGGCGTCCATGGACTGGAGCATTATCGTCATGGCGTTGCCGATCCTCGCGGTCGGCCTGCTCGCCACGCTGAAGGTTTGCCTCGCGGCCATCGCGATTGGTATCGTGCTCGGCTTCGCGCTGGGTTTCGGTGCGCTCAACCGCTTCAGGGCGGTTCGCATTGCCGTACTGGCGTATGTAGATTTCGTGCGCGGCACACCACTGCTCGTGCAGATCTTTCTCGTCTATTTTGCGCTGCCCGTCATCGGCATCAACTTCAACGAGTACTGGGCCGGCGTCATCGCGCTCAGTCTGAACGCGGGCGGCTTCATCTGCGAGATCGTGCGCGCCAGCATGCAGTCGGTCGATCGCGGCCAGACTGAAGCCGCGCAATCCATCGGCATGCGTCACGGCCAAATCGTTCTGCACGTGCTTTTTCCACAAGCGTGGCGGCGCATCCTGCCGCCGCTCACCAACGAACTGATCTCGCTGATCAAGGGTTCGGCGCTGCTGTCCGCGATCTCCGTGTATGAACTCACGCACGCCGGACAGGAAATCATCGCGACGTATTTCTCGCCGTTCGAGATTTTCCTGCTCATCGCCCTCTACTACTACGCGTTGATCTCGGCGCTGGCGTGGCTGTCGCGCTACCTCGAGCGGCGGCTGCCGCAATACTGACTTCATGAGCCCGGATTCCAGTATGTTTTCCATCGTCACCGCCTCTGACCTGCCCGCAGCGTCCGCCAGGGACGCCGTTGCGCGCCAGCATGAAGGCGGCGCTGCAACGCTGCTGTCCATAGAAGGGCTGCACAAGCGCTTCGGCGACAAGGTCATCCTGCCCTCCGTCTCGCTGGAGGTCGGGCACGGCGAGACCGTGGTGCTGATCGGGCCGTCGGGTTCGGGCAAGACCACGCTCCTGCGTTGTCTCAACTTCCTGGAGAGACCGGACGGCGGCACGATCCGCCTCGGCGGCCAGCGTATCGGGTTGTCGGAGCAAGGCCGCGCGCTGCCCGAAGCCGAACTGGCGCGACAGCGCAGCCGCTTCGGCTTCGTGTTTCAGCGCTTCAACCTGTTCGCGCATCTGAGTGCACTGGATAACGTCGCCGCCGGCCCGCAGCGCGTGCTGGGACTCTCGCGCGACGCGGCCCGCGCTCGCGCACAAGTTGCCTTGGAAAAAGTCCACCTAGCGCAGCACGTCAACAAGCGGCCCGCGCAACTCTCGGGCGGCCAGCAGCAACGCGTGGCGATTGCCCGCGCACTCGCGATGGAGCCGCAGATGATCCTGTTCGACGAGCCGACCTCGGCGCTCGACCCGGAACTCGTCAATGAAGTGCTCGACGTGATGCGCGATCTCGCCGCGGCCCATATGACGATGATGGTCGTGACACACGAGATGAGCTTCGCGCGCAACGTCGCGCATCGGGTGGTCTTCATGGACGCTGGCGCCATCGTCGAACAAGGCACGCCCGGCGACGTCTTCGGCCGTCCGCGCGAAGAGCGCACGCGGCGTTTCCTGCAGCACCTGCACACCTGAACTGAACCGGACCACCTGGCTGATGACTGCCCCACCTATCGAGCTTGACCTTGACCTGTTGCTACTGGGCGCCACCGTCGTGACGATGGACCCGGCCCAACCGCTGTTGCACGACGCGGCCATCGGCATACGCGGTAACCGTCTCACCTTTGTCGGCCGCGCCCAGGATCTGCCGGTGCAGACACGCACGCGGTCCACGCGCCGGCTTGCCGGACGCGTCATCGTACCCGGCTACGTGAACGTCCATACCCACGCCATTCTGACGATGGTGCGCGGCGTCGCCGAAGACCTGGGCTTTGCGCCCGCCTACACGCCAGGGATTCCACACGGCCATGACGTGCGCCCAGACGAAGCTATCGCGCTGGCGCGTCTCGGCGCGCTCGAAGCGATGCTGTTCGGCTCGACGCTGATCAACGACAGCTACGTCCACGCCGATCTGACCATGGAGGCCATGGCCGACCTCGGCCTGCGGGTGTATTCATGTGGCCGCCTGCACGACGTCGATTTCTCCGGCGTCGCGGACGGGCGCTGGGAATACCACGCCGCAACCGGCGAGCGCACGCTCAACGACGCGCTGGCGCTCGCTGGCCGCTGGCATCGCAAGCGCAACGGGCGCACCGGAGTCCAACTCGCCGTACATGCGCCCGACACCTGCTCCGACGACTTTCTGTGTCTGATTGCCGACGCAGCACGCACACATGATCTGGGCGTGACGACTCATCTCGCGCAAAGCCGTACCGAAGTTAGTGTAGTGAAGCAGCGTTCTGGTAAAAGCCCCGCGCAGTTGCTTGACGAGGTCGGACTGCTCAACGAAAGGCTCGTGGCGGCGCACTGCCTGTATCTGGACGACGACGACATCGCACGCGTCGGACGGGCCGGCATCACGGTGGCGCACATCCCCAAGGGCAACGCAACGGGCGGCACGATGGCGCCCACGCCGCGTCTGCGCACCGCCGGCGCGCGCATTGCATTGGGCACCGACAACATGCACGCCGATATGACCGAGGTGATGCGCTGGGCGCTGGCCATCGCGCGCATCCAGTTGGGCGAAGTCGCTGCGGACTGGCAACCCGCCGATGCGCTCACCATGGCGACGCACAACGGCGCGCAGGCCATGGGACTCGGCGACGAACTCGGCTGCCTCAAGACAGGCTGGCTCGCCGACCTCGCCATATTCGATTTCCAGCGCGCGCATCTGATTCCGCACCCCAGTCCGTTGGGCACGCTAGTACACACGGGACTTGGGCGCGATGTCGAGATGGTCATCGTGGACGGGGAGATTGTGGTCGACGGCGGCGCCCCCACCCGTTGCGACGCCGACGCGGTCATCGCTGCTGGAAAGCACGCCGCCACGCAACTATGGAAAAGGGCTAGCGCATGAGCACCCCGCACAGTATCGATTCGCAGTCGAGGCACGACTCAGCCGGCACCGGGACCTTCGTCCCTTCAACTACGCAAGCGCGTGCCTCGCAAACCGGTGCCGCCGTGCAGATGCGCGGCATCCAGCATCGTTTCGGCACCGTACCGGTTATCGAAGACGTCGCGCTCGACATTGCCGCAGGCGAACTGGTTGCGTTGCTCGGTCCGTCGGGCTGCGGCAAAAGCACGCTGTTGCGGATTCTCGCCGGCTTGCAGGTGCAGTCCGAGGGTGAAGTGCATATTGGCGGACAACGCGTGGACGGCCTCGCGCCACGCCAACGCGGCGTGGGCATCGTCTTCCAGAACTACGCGCTGTTTCCACACATGACGGTCGCCGCCAACGTCGCCTACGGTCTCGAAGCCAACGGCGTCGCGCGTCGTGATGCCGCTCACAAGGCGCTGCAGATGCTCGAAATGGTGCGCATGGAAGCATTCGCGAAGCGCTATCCGCGTGAGTTGTCGGGCGGTCAGCAACAACGCGTGGCACTGGCCCGCACGCTCGCCGTCGAGCCGCGCATCCTGCTGCTGGACGAGCCTTTTGCGGCGCTCGACAAAAACCTGCGGCTCGATATGCAGATCGAAATCCGCCGTCTGCAGCGCGAGTTGAATATCACGACCGTGATGGTGACGCACGATCAGGAAGAGGCCATGAGCATGGCCGACCGGGTCGCAGTGCTCAATCGAGGGCGGCTCGAACAATACGACTCGGCGGTCGCGATCTACGATCAGCCCGCAACCCCCTTCGTCGCCACCTTCGTCGGCACGGCGAATCTGCTGCCGGTCACCTTGCGCGTGCACGGCAGCCAGTGCCTGGCAAACTTCGACGATGGCGCCGTGCTGGCCGTCGCTCAGCCCGGCCCGTGGCGCGATGCCGGTGCGGCGCTGCTGGCGGTTCGCCCCGAGCAATGGGCGTGGCAGTTGCCCCAACCGGGCGCCAGCGCGCGTCAGCTGCTGGCTACAGTGCAACTGGCGATGCCGATCGGTCCCACGCTGGTGGTCGATCTGCAGACCGATGCCGGACAGACCGTGAAGATTTCCGTGCCACGCGCCGAGGGTGCCGACTTGCGCCCGGGCTTGCGCGTTGCGCTCGATTTCAAGTCAGGTGCGCGAGTGCGCACGTTCAAGGCGGCGCAACCCAGTAACGCAGGTGTTTAGCGCATGGTCACAATCGTCCTGGTCTAACGCGCCGCCCGCTTCGTTATCGCCGGTTCATCCTGTTCAACTATCCATCCAGAGGTCCTATGTCGCTGATCGATCACCAACGTCGCAAGCTCCTGCAACTGATGGGAGCAGCGGGGGCTGTCGGCCTGTCGCTCGGCAGCCCGCTTGCCATGGCTGCGTCCGAATCCCTCGCCGCCACCACGTTTCCCGGTGCGTGGGAAGAGTCGCAACGCAAGATCCTGTTGCCCGCGTTTCGCAAGGCTGCGGGCGTGAGCGCCGTGCTCACCGCATCGCAAGCGGTCGACACACTGACAAAGCTGGTGGCCGCGCGCAATAACCCGCCGTTCGACGTGGTCATGATGGACGAGGGCCCCTACCTGCAGGGCATCACGCAAGGCGTGTTCGAACCCATTCCGGCAGCCCGGGTGCCGAACCTGGCGAATCTGCCCGCGCACTTCATCGACCCGAAGGGTCTGGGCGCCTATGTGTCCGCGCAGGTCTATGGGATAGCGTACAACACGGAGCGCGTGAAGACCACGCCGAAATCCTGGAATGATCTGCTCAAGCCGGAATTCAAGGGCCGCGTCGGCCTCGTGAGTCTCGACTCCACCTTGGGCACGGTATGGATGGTGGCGCTCGCCAAGATGCTGGGCGGCGACGAAGATCACATGGACCCGGCGTTCGATTACATCAAGCGGCTGATGCCGAACGTCGGCGCGGTTGCCGCCAATCCGGGCGCACTCGGCACGCTGTTCCAGCAAGGTCAGATGGATATTGCCTGCCACTACATCAACAACGTGGAATCGCTGAAGGCCAAGGGCGTGCCGGTGGCGCTCGCGCGCCCCGAAAGCAACTGGGGCATGGTGCGCAGCACGATGAATATCGTGAAGAACACCCAGGCGGCGGATCTCGCCGCAGCGTATATCAATACCGCGTTGAGCGTCGAAGTGCAGCAGCAGATGACGAGCGCGCCCTACTACGTCGCGCCGACCAACACGAGGGTGCCGTTCGGTGCAGCGCTCGCCGCTGTCGCTCATAACGCCAGTGACATGACGTCGTTCGTGCAGGTCGACTGGGCACGCATCAATCCGCGCCGCGCTGAATATATCGACCGTTTCAACCGTCTGGTCAAGGTCTGACGCATCATGAACGCGAATCACCGGATGCCGCGCGACTGGCTGCTCGTGCTGCCACTGGGCCTGTTCTTCATCGCGTTTGTGGGCGTGCCGCTCTTGCTCGTCGCGCTGATCAGCCTGCACAACGACACAGCCATGACGCATTTCGGCATTCGCCAATACATGGTTTTCTTTGGCGACGGATATAACCGCGGCATCCTCTGGCAAACGCTCTGGCTTGGCGTGGCGACCACGCTGGTGACGATCGTGCTCGGCTATCCGGTTGCGCATCTGTACGTGGTGAGCCCGCCGCGCTGGCGGCGTGTGCTGATCGTGCTGATCCTGCTGCCGCTTCTGACCAGTTCGGTGGTGCGCACGTTTGCGTGGGTCGTGATTCTCGGCAATGAAGGGCTGGTCAACGCGCTGCTGGTGGCGCTCGGGCACACGGGCCAACCGGTCAAGCTCCTGTACACACCGCTGGCGGTGATCCTCTCGCTTGCGCAGATCGAATTGCCGTTGATGGTGTTGCCGCTCGTCACCACGCTCAGTTCGCTCGACACGCGCTTGCCCGAGGCGTCGCATGCGCTGGGCGCCAGCAGCTGGCGCACCTGGTGGAAGATCACAGTGCCGCTTGCGATGCCGGGTTTGCTCAGCGGAACCTTGCTGGTGTTTACCGGCGCGGTCAGCGCGTTCGTGGTTCAAACCCTGGTGGGCGGCGGCCAGCTGATGTACATGCCGTTCTACATCTACGAACAGGCCATCCAGACGCAGAATTATCCGTTTGCGGCGACGCTTGCCGTGATTCTGCTCGTGAGCGTGCTGCTCGTGGTGACCTTGCTCAACTATTTCGGCCGCAAGACCAGAGGGTTTGTCCATGGCTAAATCCACGCTTGCCGCGCCGGGCGTCATGCCGGCGCGCCGCATCCAGCCTGGTCGCCAGTCGTTCAATGCAGTGATGGGCTTGATGGGCGGCATCGGGTTGTTGATGCTGATCGGGCCCACGCTGATTGTACTGGTGACATCGCTCACGTCGGGCTACTCGTTGAAGTTTCCGCCGCCGGGACTGTCATTGCGCTGGTATCAGGCGCTGATCTTCGATTCGCCGGAGATCATCGACGACCTGCTGTTGAGCTTGAAGCTCGCTGCCGCTGCGACCGCCTGCGCGACCGTGCTGGCGGTCGCCGCCGCGGTGACGCTCGCGCGCCGCCGCACGTTCGCTGCGCGACTACTCGATTCGTTTTTCATGGCGCCGCTGACCATTCCGTCGCTGGCGCTGGGGTTGGGTATCCTGATTCTGTTCAACCTCGAAAGCGCGGGGCTCTCGTTCTACAGTCTGCTCGCCGGACATATCGCGCTGTGCGCACCGTATGTGCTGTACACGACGTCGGCCAGTTATGCGCAGCTCGATCCTGCGCTGCTCGATAGCTCGACATGCCTCGGCGCGGGCGGCTGGTTCACGTTCCGCCGCGTCGTACTGCCGGCGCTGGTACCGGGCATTGCGTCGGGGGCGTTCATTGCGTTCATGAATTCGTTCGATAACGTCGCGCTGTCACTGTTCCTGTCGGACGCGCGATCCGAAGTGCTGCCCATCCACCTGTGGCATATCATCGAGGACAGCCTCGACGTCCGTGCGGCTGCGGCCTCAGGCGTGCTGATTATCGCCACCTTGATTTCCATGCTGCTGATGGAGCGGCTCGCTGGCTTGTCGCGGCAGTTTCGCTAGCCGCCGCAGTCCACCCTTCCTTCGATCTGGTAGAACCCGTGCGCAAGATACTTTCCAACGTCAAGGCATTACAGGGCACCGAACAGCGTTATGAGCCGCGACGCGTCGACGTCGTGATCGAAGGCGAGCGCATCGCCGCTATCGTGCCGGGCGGCAGCGCGACCGACGGCGAACGCATACCGCTTGACGACTGCCTGCTGGTGCCGGGGCTCATCAACGGCCATCAACATTCGCACGAGCATTTTCACAAGGGACGGCTCGAAAACCTGCCGCTCGAGTTGTGGATGCACTACGTGCGCGCGCCGCGCCCCGTGAAGCTGACGCCGCGCCAGGTCTATCTGCGAACGTTAATTGGCGCGCTCGAATCGCTGCGCAGCGGCACAACCACGCTCGTCGACGACGTGAGCCTCGGTCAGGCCATTGACCCCGCCGCTGTCGACGCTATCTTCCAGGCCTACGAGGACTCGGGAATTCGCGCGCTCGTGGGGTTCTCGATGATGGATCGCGCGATCGTCGATAACTTCCCGGAGGTCGACAGCATTTTCCCGCCCGCGCTGCTTGCGCAACTACGTGCGCAGCCGCGGCCCTCTCCCGATGCGTTCTTCGCGCTGCTGGAAAGCGAGTTGGCGCGCCGCCATCCCCAGCATGATCGGGTGGGCATGCTGATTGCCCCTTCCGCACCGCAACGCTGCACGCCAGAATTTCTCAGGCGTTGCCGCGAATTCGCCGACACGCATGATCTGCCGGTCATCATCCACGTTCAGGAAACCCGCTTGCAGGTGGTAACGGCGCAAGCCTTCTACGGCAAGTCCATGGTGATGCGCCTTGCCGAACTGGAATTTCTGCGGCCAGGCACGTCGCTGATCCACGCGGTCTGGTTGGCGGATGCGGAGATCGCGTGTCTGGCTCAATCGGGTGCGAGCGTGCAACACAATCCATGGAGCAATCTGATGCTCGGCTCAGGCATTCAACCGGTGCGAGCGCTGCTCGATGCGGGCGTCAACGTGAGTCTCGGCTCCGACGGCTGCGCATCGACGGTCACCGCCAATATGCTCAACGTGCTTGGCAGCGCCGCAGCAGTGTCGAAGATACGCGGCGACGATTATTCGCGCTGGTTGTCCGCAGCTGAAGCGCTGCGTGCGGGGACAATTGGCGGCGCGACAGCGCTCGGACTAGGCAGCCAGCTCGGTGCAATCGAGCCGGGTTATCGCGCCGACCTGGTCGCTTACCGGACTGACACGATCAGCTTCACGCCGTTAACCGATCCGGTGCGGCAACTG
Source organism: Paraburkholderia sp. WS6 (assembly GCF_030464835.1). Lineage (NCBI taxonomy): Bacteria > Pseudomonadati > Pseudomonadota > Betaproteobacteria > Burkholderiales > Burkholderiaceae > Paraburkholderia > Paraburkholderia sp. WS6. The sequence goes on along the minus strand of NZ_JALQCK010000027.1, from coordinate 106,882 downwards.
GTGTATGCCGAGCGCGGCGCCGCTATCGACAGCGTGTTTGTTGCGGGCGAGGCAGTCATGCGGAACGGACGACTCACGCGCGTCGATGAAGGCGCGCTGCTGCGGGAGATCAACGCCGCTTATCAGGCATTGGGCGCGGAGTTCGACCTCGCGGATGAATCCGTCGCGCCGCTGCGCGCGGAGATGGAGAAGGTCTACGCGCGCGCCCAGGCACTGCAGGCCGAATGGCAACCTCATACAGCGAAACTGGCCGGTTGACGACGACGGACTCCTGCACTAGGCAATCCAGATGCCAGCTGGTGCCGGGCTTGCGACGCGCAGCTTTGCGGGGCCGCATACGTTGACGTACACATTGCGAATTTCGTCCGCCTACAATCGTTCGATGTTATTCGGAGGGCCCGACGGCACACGTGATGTTTGATAAGCCAACACTGAACACTAACGAACGCCCCGCCTATCTCGCGTTGGCCGACGAACTGATTCGCTACGATACGACGAGCAGCCGCTCGAATCTCGGCCTGATCGAAGCGATCCGGGACCGCCTTCGAGCCCATCAGATAGAAACGCTGCTGGTCTATGACAGGGCCAGGCAAAAAGCAAATCTGTTCGCGACACTGCCGGCCTTTAACGGGGAGACGAATGGCGGCGTCGTGCTGTCCGGGCACACCGATGTCGTTCCCGTAACCGGCCAGAACTGGTCAAGTGATCCCTTCGATCCGACCATCCGCGGCGATCGGCTCTACGGCCGCGGCTCGTGCGACATGAAAGGTTTTATCGCAGTGACGCTCGGCCTGTTGCCCGACATCCAGAAGCGCCGGCTACGCGAGCCTGTTCACTTCGCCTTCTCTTTCGACGAGGAGGTCGGCTGTCTCGGTGCGCCCCTGCTTCTGACTGAACTCGCGGAACGCGGCATCCGGCCGGCAGGCTGCATCGTCGGCGAACCGACCAGCATGCGGCCCGTCGTCGCTCACAAGGGCAACAACGCCTACCGATGCTGCGTGAAGGGCGTGGCCGCCCATTCGTCACGCACGCCGAGCGGCGTCAACGCGATCGAATACGCCGCGCGCCTGATCTGCCGAATCCGCGATACGGCCGATACCCTGCGCCGCAACGGCCCGTTCGATCGCGCATTCGACGTACCGTTTTCGACGGCGCAAACCGGCTTGATCAAGGGCGGCGTCGCAATCAACACGATTCCCGAAGATTGCGAGTTCTTCTTCGAATACCGCAATCTGCCCTCCGAAGATCCGGAACGATTCTTTGAACAGATCGCCCGCTATGCCCGCGAGGAACTCGAACCACAGATGCGCGAAGTCTCCGATGCCGCAGCGATCTCATTTGAAAAGGTCGGCACGACGTTGTCGCTCGACAGCGCTGAGCAAGCCGCCATCACGCGACTCGTGCGCACGCTGTGCAATGACTTTGAAACACGCAAGGTGACTTACGGCACCGAAGCCGGCCTGTTCTCGCAAGCGGGAATCCCCACGGTGATTTGTGGCCCGGGCAGCATCGACGATGCGCACAAGGCCGACGAATCCGTCGAACTCTCGCAGCTGGCCGAATGCGACCAGTTTCTGCGGCGCGTACTCGACACGCTCACGGCACCCTGAATCGCATCGGCATCACAGGCCGTGAACGAGGATAGCCTCCAGGTCGTCGTTCTCTTCCTCCGGTCCATGCAGCCGCAAGGTCGCTTCGATATGATCGAGATGTTCGTCCATGAGCTTTTGCGCCAGCTTGACGTTGCCCGCTTCCACTGCGTCGATCAGACGCGCGTGTTCGTCGTGCAGGCACGCCTGCGCAGTAGGCGCGTTGTAGAGCAGGATCGTCAGGCACGTGAGCATCTGCAAGCCACGCATGGTCCGCTCGATGAAGCGGTTACCCGACACCTGCGCGAGCATCACGTGGAATTCACCTGATAGCCGCACCGTGGCACGCCGGTCATCACGCTTACGAGCCTCGTCTTCCTGTGCCACATGCGCGCGCAAACGCGCCAGGTCCTTCTTCGTGGCGCAACGGCACACCTTTTCGATGATCGGCAATTCGATCTGACGTCGCGCCTCGAACAACTCGCGCGCTTCTTCGACCGTCGGGCTCGCAACGAAAGCGCCGCGATTCGGCACGATGGTCACAACAAGCTCGTGCGACAGTTGCTGCAACACCGCGCGCACCGTGGTGCGGCTCACGCTAAAAATAGCGGCGAGCCGATCCTCGGCGAGCTTCGTGCCAGGCTGCAGCCGATGCTCCGAAATCGCATTCATCAAGCGCTCGTAAATCACGTGGCGATGAGCTCCGTCAAAGGAGCCAGCCACTTCAGTGTCGGCTGTCTTTGCCCTCTTCTTATCAGTCGGCATGAAAGGGTCCTGGTAGTAAGTTGGATCACGATGAGGGCAACGCGCGCGGTTGACTGCGCCGACTGCACACCTCAGTCACAGTGCGAATTATCGCCCATATTGCACACAAGTTATACGGCGAATTGTATTTTCATAACGAAAACAAATCGTCTGCGAAAGCGAATTTGCTTCCCTATAGCGCACCGGAAAGGGGTCCACAACGCGATGCCCATTGAGCGTGCTTAGCGCGACATGACGGTGCAAAATTGCCCTTTAGGCAACATCGCGGTGCATTTTCAGAAGGCTCGTCGGTGCATTATTGTGTACAAACAACCATAATTTTATAAAACAATATGTCCATCATCCTGTAAACAAAGAGATCCATCAAAGTGCACACAACTCGATGCCCGCTGGCACGGTCTTCGCTAAAACGTGGCCAAGCCCTCGCATCCGGCAGCCCATCTGCCGACGCGATTCCCGACGCCCCCGTGAACCCGTCATGCAAAAACTGCTCCTCGCGCACGGCAGTGCGCTTTCTAATCTCGCGTTGTTCGTAGCGGTCGATGCCGGCCTGTTCGAGCGCCATGGCCTGCAGGTCGAAGCACCGCCGCTGGCCCAGTTCGGTTCCACCGCCGCCTTGCTGAGAAGCGGCGAGGCTGACCTTGGCACCACAGGCTTTACACAGCCGCTGGTCGATCATGCCCGGCCCGATCCGCTGCGAATTGTCGGCGGCAGTGGCAAGCTCGGTATGGCGCTTATGGGTCTGCCAGGCCTTTCGATGAGCGATCTGCGTGGCCAGCGCGTGGGGACTTTCGCCGACGATCCAATGGAAGTCCTGTTGCACGATGCGCTGCGGGTACGCGGGATGGCCCCCGTGCAGATCGAACGCGTGCTGTACCCATCGCTCGCCAAGGCGGTCGACGATCTGACCAGCGGCCGCCTCGCGGCGCTGACGTTGATCGAACCGTGGATTTCCCGCCTTCGGATGCGCGGCTTCGAGGTACTTTGCGACGGCTTGCAGGCATGGGGCGGCGACTATCCCGACACATTGCTCGTCGCCCGCAAGAGCTTTCTTGACGCACATCCTGAGATCATCCGCGCGGCCTTGCGCGCGATGCTCGATGCGCAGGAAGCGATCACGAACAATCCCCGCGAAGCCCTGCGCGCCAGCGCGCACCGCTACCCCGAATTCACGTTCGATGAACTGCTGGCCGGCATCGCTGCGCAGCCGCCAATCATCGATATTCGCCCGCTTCGCGAGTGCATTCTCGCGCGTGCCCAGTCGCTGGAAGCACTCGGACGAATGCAGGTTTCTGGCTCGATCGGAGAGATCTTCAGCTTCGACCTGCTGGCACAAACGCTTGCGCAGTCGCCTGCGGAAACTTTCATATCCCCATCTGCCGTTCAACCTCTCTAAGGACCACGCGATGTTCAGGAAATTTGTTCAGCAAGACCCGGATGGTTACCCATTGACCGAACTCGGCAGCACGCGACGCGAATTTCTGATGCGCGGCGCGTGCCTGGCCGGCGCCGCGGCGTTGGGTGGTGCTTATCTTCCACAGGCTATGGCGGCCGGCCGGCTGACCCTCAAGGCGACGCACGGCACGGGTCTGTGCAATTGCCCATTCTTTCTCGTCAAGGAACGCAATCTCGCGCAGGGCGTCACGCTCGACTTCGTGACGACGCCGTCGAACGCCGACATCGCCGCGCTGTTCGGCGCGGGCGTGGTGGATGTGTCCGTCGTTCCGTACACCAACTTCATGACACTCTACGATGCCGGCGCACCAATCAAGATCGTCGCAGGTTCGGGCGCGCAGGGTTGCGTAATCGTCGCGCAGCCGGGCATCACGTCGGCGGCGCAACTGCGTGGCAAAACCATCGGCACATTCCAGGCAGATACGCTCGAAATGTTGCCCTACGACTACCTGAAGAAAGCCGGAATGAGCTTCGCCGACGTCAAGGTGCGCTACTTCGGCACGTCGCCGGAACTCGCGCAGGCTTTTATCGCCGGGAACGTCGATGCGATGTGCCACATCGAGCCTTACGCAACGCAGGCATTGAAAGCGAGGCCGGGCTCTGTGCAACTCTCGAACGGCGTTGACGTCTACGGCGCGAACTACAGCGACTGCGTTCTCGCCGTGCGCAGCAAGCTGCTACACGAAAACCGCGATGCGGTGAAGGCGCTGATCAAGGCAATGATGGTCGCCCAGCATCAGGAAGAGCTGGACCGTGCCTCGGCTGTCAAGGACACCGTCGGGAAGTACTTCAAGACGAGCTATGACGCCACACTCGATGCGGCCTCGAAACAGCCGGCAATGATCGATCAGCGAAGCAACCAGAATTTCATCCTGCAGCGCGCGCAGAACCTCAAGGATCTCCGTTACATCAAGCGGCTGCCCGGCCCCGAAATGTTCGACTGGGGGCCGCTCAATGAGGTGATTAAGGAAAACAGCGATCTCTATGGCCAGCTCAAGCTGAAATCCGCATGAAAGCCGATCCGACGACCCTCTTCGCGCACCGGCGGGTGGTGCGCCCGGCAGCAAGTGGCCGGCCACGCTCCGACCTTGTCCGGCGACTCGTGCCACTTGGTTGGGGCGTCGCCTCGCTGGCGTGCTTCATTGCCGCATGGGAACTGGCGTGGGCCGCAGGTTGGGCAGATCCGCTTCTGTTGCCGCCGCCGCATATCTTCCTGCGCAACTTCGCATCGCAAGCACAGTACTTCATTCCGACTGATGTAATTGGCGAGACTTCGAACGCAACAGCGCTGAAGTCGCTCGCCATGACCATCGTCGCAACGACGTTACGGGTGTTAAGCGGCCTGGTGCTGGGTTTCGGCTGCAGCGTGGCGATGGGCGTCGCGATCCGCTACTTCCGCCTGTTCGGCAACCTCACCCTGCCGACTATCACGCTGCTGGCTCCCATTTCGCCGATCGCGTGGCTGCCGGTTGCGATCTTCCTGTTCGGAATCGGTAATGCACCCGCTGTATTCATGGTGTTCATCTCGCTTTTTTTCGTCATGACCGTCTCGACGATCAGTCAGATCGACAACGTCAGCCGCACCCATCTCAACGTCGCCGCTGTGATGGGCGCGACGCGCGCGCAGACTTTCCGCCATGTGATTCTGCCGGCCATCCTGCCATCGCTCTTCATGGTGCTGCGCATGAACCTGTTCGGCGCATGGATGGTGGTGCTGGTGGCGGAAGCGACTGGCGTCGGCAGCGGGCTCGGCCAGGTCGTCATGCTCGCGCGCAATACCTTCAACTCAAGCCTGTCGTTCTTCACGATGACGCTGATCGGCATCACTGGCTTTGCCTTCGACGTTGCGTTGCGGATCGTCCAGCGCAAGGTGCTGTTCTGGGTTCCGAATAACGGCCTGGGGAAATGATATGAGCCAGAATGAATCAGCTTCCGTACAACCGCCGCTCGTCACCTGCAAGGGCGTCGGCAAGACATGGCAGACAGACGGAGCACCGTTCGTTGCCTTGCGTGACATCGATCTGAATATCGCTCGCCGCGAATTCGTCGTGTTCCTCGGCCCAAGCGGGTGCGGCAAGAGCACCCTCCTCTATCTGATCTCAGGACTGGAACAGGTATCCAGCGGCCGCATCGTGTGCGGTGGCGCGGAGGTGCGCGAACCGGGCACGGACCGCGGACTCGTCTTCCAGGACGCCTCACTCTTTCCGTGGCTAAGCGTGGGAGAAAACATCACCTTCGGCCTGAAAATGCAGCACATGCCCAAGGAAAACCGGCGGCGTGTCGCAGAGGAAATTCTCGAGCGCGTCGGCTTGTCCGAAGCCATCGACAAACGGCCCGACCAGCTCTCGGGCGGCATGCGCCAGCGAGTAGCAGTGGGGCGTGCACTCGCGCTGAAACCCGAGATACTGCTACTCGACGAGCCGTTCGCCGCGCTGGACGTGCAAACGCGTGCGAAGATGCAGGATTTCCTGACCCAGGTCTGGCAGCAAAGCAACGTGTCGATGGTGTTCGTCACTCACCACATCGACGAAGCCATTGCGCTCGCCGACCGTATCGTCGTGTTTACGGCACGCCCCGGGCGCATCAAGACCATCATTCCGGTCGATCTGCCTCGTCCGCGGGACACGCGCAGCCGCGCGTTCCACGATCTCAGCGTCCACTTGACCGACCTGATGCGCGATGAAGTCGATCGCGCCTTCGCCGAGCAGGAGCGGGTCCGATGAATTTGTCGGTAGCCCTCAGCACACTTCGCGTCGCTGCACTGCAATTGCCTCCCTGCACGACCGACCTCGCCAACAACGAGGCCGCAGCATTTGCCGCCGTGCGCGCCGCCGCCGCTGAAGGCGCCCAGTTGATCGTCTTGCCCGAACTCTCCATGGTGCCGTACTTCGCAAGCGCGCCGGGCGGGCAATATCGTGACTGGGCGGAGCCCGCCGACGGTCCCCTCGCCGCACGCTGCTCCACGCTGGCCAAGGAGTGTGGCGTCACCCTGTTCGTACCGTTCTACGAAGTCGATCCCGCGACTGGCCGGTACCACAACGCCGTGCTCGGCTTCGACGCCAACGGCAAGCCGCTGCGCGCCGGCCCGGTTGCGCGCAAGCTTCACCTGCCAGTCGGCGACGACCCGCCGCCCGGCTACGACGAGGCCGCGCACTTCACGCCTGGCGACGCACTCCACGTGGTGCAGGTAGGCTCGTGGCGCATCGGCGTTCTGGTCTGCTACGACCGCCGCTTTCCAGAATGCTGGCGCGCGCTGCGTGCGGCCGGTGCGGATCTCGTCCTCGTGCCCGTCGCGGGCACCGGGGGCGACGATATGGATTTCTTCGTCGGCGAACTGCGCACCCACGCACGGGAAAATGGGCTGGCGGTTGTTTGCGCCAACAAGATTGGAGACGAATTCCTCGATGGCGCGCGCATCGACAACTATGGCGAGTCGTGTGTGATCGCTGCCGGCGGCGCGGTGCTCGCGCACCGACGCGGCAACGAAGGGCCCGGCATCGTCAGCGCGACGCTCGCGCATGCAGACATCGCGGCGACCCGCGAAAAGCTGACCTACTTCGACCACCGGCGTGTCGATCTATATGACACGCCATCGTTCTGAACCATTCCTCTATTCAGGTGAAAGCAACCATGTCCGAAACATTGATTGTCGCTGGGTGGATCGTGAAGGGCGTTACCAACCGGCACACCGCCGACATCATCCGCCACGGTGCGCTGTATCAACGCGACGGCGTGATTGTCGAGATCGGCGATGCGCAACAGCTGATCGCAAAGTATCCGAACGTGCCGCGTCTCGGCTCGCCCGATACGGTGTTGCTGCCTGGCTTCGTCAACAGTCACCATCACGTCGGCCTGACGCCGCTGCAACATGGCTCTCCGGACCACGCGCTGGAACTGTGGTTTGCAAGCCGGATGGGTGCACGCGAGATCGATCTTTACCTCGATACCCTGTACTCCGCCTTCGAAATGATCGCGTCCGGCATTACGACTGTGCAGCACATCCACGGTTGGCGACCGGGTCCGTTGTCGTCGATACATGAAGCCGCTTCAGGCGTTCTCAAAGCGTATCAGGACATCGGCATGCGCGCGTCGTACAGCTTCGCCGTGCGCGAGCAGAATCTGCTCGTCTACGAAGCCGACGAAGACTTCGTTAAACGTCTGCCGGCGGACATCGGAGCGAAGCTCGCTGCGCATCTGAAAGCGCAGCAGGTCCCTCTGGCCGACCATCTGCAGTTGTTCGACATGCTAGTGCAGGACAACGAAGGCCAATCGCTGACTCGGATTCAGCTTGCGCCTGCTAACCTGCACTGGTGTAGCGATGACACACTGCTTGCCATCAAGGAACGCGCCGACAAAGCCGGCGTACCGATGCATATGCATTTGCTCGAAACCGCCTATCAGAAGGAATACGCGCGCCGCCGAACGGGCAAGACGGCCGTCGCGCACCTGAACGATCTCGGTCTGCTCGGTCCGTCGCTAACCCTTGGCCATGGCGTGTGGCTGACGGACGCAGACATCGAAATGGTCGCCCATACCGGCACCTGCATCTGCCACAACTGCAGTTCGAATCTACGCTTGCGCAGTGGCGTGGCACCCCTGAACGCGTTTTCGAAATACGGTGTGACGGTCGGCATGGGACTCGACGAAGCCGGTATCAACGAAGACCGCGACATGTTGCAGGAGATGCGCCTCGCATTGCGCGTACACCGCACGCCGGGAATGGACGATGACGTGCCGACTTGCCCGCAGATATTGAAAATGGCCACTGAGGACGGCGCTCGAACCACCCCATTCGGCGCACAAATCGGGTGTCTGGAAAACGGACGTCTGGCCGATCTGGTGCTGATGAACTGGAGGACCGCCACGTATCCGTATCAGGACGACAACATTCCTATGCTGGATGCACTCATGCAGCGCGCCAAGACGAATGCCGTCGATACCGTGATGATCGAGGGCGAGGTTGTGTATCACGAAGGCCGCTTCACCCGCGTGGATCGCGATGCGATTCTGCGCGAGATCGAACAGATACTGGCGAAACCACGCGCCTCGCAGGATCAGGCCAAGCGTGAATTGGGCTCAGCGGTGTTTCCTTACGTGAAGGCGTTCTACAGCGAATATTTTGCGCTGACGCCCAAGCGCGAGCCCTTCTATGCTCCCTCGTCACGAACTTGATCAGAAGACTCACGCCCCCGAAGTTCTGACTTCAGACTATATGCGCGACGAGCGGTCGTTCGAGCGATATTTCGCCGCGCCGGAGACCAAAGTGCTGCATCCGCTCCCGCACGCGTCAGGCGACGTCGATCCGGTCACCATTTCCTTCTACGACGAAGAAGGCATCAAGTCCGGCAACCTCGGTGAACGGCCTGCCGGACTGCTGCGCCAGGCTTGAGCAGATCTGATAGCGCAGGTTGCAGAGGCGATCCTGCTGGGCATGACCGAAATCGCCGTTGTAGTGGAGCACTTCGGACCGCTGGATGCGACGTTGATCGATTCGAAAGTGGGATAGGCGCCATATTGGTGGTGGGCGGCGTTTGCCTCGCTGCGGCGGTGGAATTCATGCAAAAGCTTGCACGTAGCACGCCTCCGGCAGCTCCGAGCAGATTCTCATTGCCTCCGGGAGGCACAAACTGCGTGTATCCGTTGGAACTTCGCCGCTCAACCTCCTCGTTGGAGATCGGTCCGGTGATAACGCCAGCATCGGTAAGCAAGAGCCTGCCGCCGGGTACCAACAGTCTCGCCATTTCATCGAAGAACATTTCACGGTTACGAAGATGAACCATGACGTCCACTGAGATGACCGCATCGAATGATGAATCGGCGAACGGAGTCGGCAAGTTCAGATTTCCTGGTCCATGGATGATCGGCAACCTGGTCGAAACCCATGTCCTGGCTGTCAACGATCCTGCTTGCGACGTCGAACGTGCGCAACGGGTGCCGCTGCCGATAATGACTCGAGGCAGAAATTGATGAACGCCTCAACTTTCGCAGCTCGATGGCGCCGGGATGGAAAGAGTGCATACAGCGGAAATCTTTCGTCCGACCAGTCCGGGAAGAGGTCCACGAGCAAGCCATCACGCATTGCTTGCTCGACGCCAATCTCCATCACCTGGGCGATGCCAGCGCCGGCTATACACGCGCCGAGCATGGTTTCCACGTCCGACACGAGGAGGCGGCCCTCTGCGGGTATCTCCGTGACCTTCTTACCCCGATGGAACTCCCACTCAAAGGGCTTGGCCGTGACCGGGTTATAAAACATGATTCGCTCATGTTTGCCCACCTCCTGCGGATTTCCTGGCTTCCCGTGCTCAGCCACATACCATGGAGACGCGACCGTAATGATGCGCGTCTCGAGTAGCTTGCGCGCAATCAATGTTCCCATCGGCGGGGGCCCAAAGCGCACCGCAAGGTCAAATCCATCTGCCACGAGGTCGCCGACGTCGTCGCGCATGATGAGTTCGAGCGAAAGGTCAGGATGGTGTGCCAGAAAATCTGGCAGTCGTGACGCCAGCACCGTCCTTGAAAAGAACGGGTCAACGTTCACACGAAGCTTTCCCTGCACAACATTCGCTGAACCCGATGCCGCCGAAGCCGCCTCTTCGATGCCTGTCAGATGCGGGCCAACCGCGTCAAATAGACGCCTCCCTTCGTCGGTCAGCGTCTGTGAGCGCGTCGTCCGGTCAAGCAGCCGCACGCCTACCCGCTTCTCGAGACGTGAAATAGCACGGCTAACGCCCGATGGCGACAATCCGAGAGCGTCTGCTGCGCGCACGAAACTGCCGCTCTCCGCGACTGCGGCAAGTACGGTGATGCCAGAAAACAAGCGACCATCAAACGTCATGCCCTCTCCAATGCTCGTCTCATTTAGATAGTTTAATCACGAGTGATTTGAGCAGCACATACTTTATTCAACAATCAAAAAATGAGAAATTGTCCTCCTGAACGCTGCGGCGGCCTTCGCTGCAGACCTGAACCGGCTTGGGAATGCATCAATGGAAACTTTGAAGACACAGGGAATTGAACTGCCACGCCTCGGATTTGGCACATACCGTATGCCGGGTGGCGGCTGCCAGCCGGTAGTCGAAAGCGCGCTGGAGCTCGGATATCGACACATCGACACTGCCGAGATGTATCAGAACGAGGAAGCTGTAGGCGCCGCAATTGCCGCGTCGGGTCTCGCACGGAAGCAACTGCATCTGACGACCAAGGTATGGCACGAGAACCTCAAGCCGGAGTCCCTCCGGCGCGCGCTGGACGCCAGCCTCGGAAAGCTCGGTGTCGACTATGTTGACCTGTACATGGTGCATTGGCCGTCGCGTGACATGGACCTCAGCGCCATCATGGAGACAATGCTAGGCTTTCTGCAGAACGGCACAGTCCGCTCAATCGGTGTGTGCAATTTCAACATGACGATGCTGCGAAAAGCTATCGAGGAAATCGGCGCACCCATCGCCTGCCACCAGATTGAATACCACGCGTTTCTAGACCAGTCGAAAATGCTGAGCTACTTGCGCCAGAAAGGCATTCCACTCGTCGCCTATGCCCCGCTTGCACAAGGCAGGGCAGCGAGCGACCCCGTACTTCAGGGAATCGGCGTCAAGCATGGCGTGACCGCTGCCCAGGTTGCTCTTGCGTGGCTTCTGGAACAGGACGGGGTGGCCGTTATTCCTAAGGCTCAACGCCGCGAAAGTCAGAAATCCAATCTCGACGCGCTGGCGGTGAAACTCGACGATGATGACCGGCACGCTATTGCGGTGTTGCCGAAGAACCACCGTTTCGTCACTCCGCCGTTCGCGCCGGAATGGGACGCGTAACCGTTGTCTTCGCACCGCAGGCAGTCCGTCCGCTAGTCATCGCCGCGGCTCTGGTGCGCGATCGAAGTTGATTCATCGACATCCGTTTAACAGAACTTCAGACTCTCGCGTGAACCGCCGTCGATTGCGGCAATCAATTTCAACTCACGCGAAACATTGCCTCGGAAGCAACAACCCTACTACTTCAGAGCGGCGAAACGGAAGGTTGAAATTGAGCAACCCGCCTCCAACTCGGGTTGGGCCCCGACACACGCGTACAAACAACATGAAAACTGGAAGCAAATTCAGGCTGGTCGCAGCAGCACTCCTTCTTGCAAGCGTCGGAACGGCAAACGCCGCCGGTTGCCTTAAGGGCGCTGTCGTCGGTGGTGTGGCCGGTCATTACGCCGGTCATCACGCGGTGGTCGGCGCGGTAGGCGGATGTATTGTCGGTCACCATCTCGCGAAACAGCACGCACAGGAGCAGGCGGCGCAGCGTGCGGCGGCACCGCGAGCAACTGCTCATTCTGCTTTTTAAGGCTGGCTTAATCCCGGTGTCCTGACGCTTGCATTACATCGACGTCATGTTTGGATCTGGATGCCCGGAGTGAGCCACCACTTGTTCCTTGCATCTACGAGACGCGGACGTTCACCGAACACGACAGCGGGCAGGTCACACGTGTCGCAATAGGCCGACGAACTGTCGACAGAAAATTGGTTGTGTGGCTGACTCCGAGGCCGGAAAGCCGTGAATTTATGCGTTTGGCTTTTCGTACCAGACGTAGTGACGAGTGACAACAACGCGATGGTGGCGGTGATTGACGGTCACCATCATGCCCCTGCCGCAAGCGCCCAATCGCGAATGTCAGTCTGATTGCGACAGCGGACAGGCCTCATTGCGGCACTGGAGCCGTAATATTGCCACCAGCCCCTGTCCCTGCTTTATCGTCGTCAACTACGCTTGAGCCATGACCGGATAAGTGTCCCGATTCATGACTTTTTTGTCATTTCCCGTCCATCTTGACGCAAGGATGTCTTTCTATAATTATCTGTCTGCCGTTTCGAAGAGCACTGCCGAGGCGATGCCAAGAGAGTTGCCAGTATCGGCATTTGATTGACTCTGCCTCAGCGCGATACGCTGCGCAGACGCAATTAGCGTCATGTACTATCTGCATTGAATGCACGACTTGCTGTGCGAGAGGGTTTTCATCATGCGTATCCTGATCGTCGAGGACGAACCGAAGATGGCCTCGTACCTTCGCAAAGGCTTAATGGAGGCAAGCTTCATCGTCGATGTATCTAACGATGGCAACGACGGTTTGTTTCTCGCGCTCCATGAAGACTACGATCTCATCGTACTCGACGTCATGCTCCCGGGCCTCGACGGGTTTGAGGTGCTCAAGCGCTTACGCGCGCAAAAACGCACACCTGTGCTCCTCCTGACCGCGCGCGATGCGGTCGAAGACAAGGTCGCCGGACTTGAATCAGGGGCGGACGACTATCTGGCGAAGCCGTTCGTCTACTCCGAATTTCTTGCGCGAATTCGCGCGGTGCTGCGCAGACCCACGCAATCGGTCGACACCGTGCTGCGTGTCGGCGATATGGAAATCGACCTCGTCAGGCGCCGTGTGCGTCGCGGGAACGTACGCATCGACCTGACTGCGCAGGAATTCACGCTTGTGAAACTGCTCGCCGAGAGGCAGGGCGAAGTGGTCACGCGCACAATCGTCACGTCACAGGTCTGGGACATGAACTTTGACAGCGATACGAACGTTGTTGAAGTGGCTGTCAAACGTCTGCGCACAAAGATCGACAACCCATTCGAGAAGAAACTAATCCATACGGTCCGTGGCATGGGCTATGTGATGGAAGAGCGACCATGACTGCCGTGGATGGAGCGTACTCGCTGCTCAGGCGTCTGAGTCTCGCGTTTACCATCGTCGCCATATTGGTGCTCTCGATGGCCGGCGGCCTCCTCTATCATTCGCTCTCCAGCCAACTCAGGCAACGCGACGACAGCGAGATTTCGGTCAAGCTCGACGAGTTTCTGGCGGCCGCTCGCAGATACGGCTCGGCGGAGGCGATTGGCAGCAATAGCGACCTGTTTCGAGAGGAATTGCTCGCGCATCCCGCAATCTCATTCGCCATACTGGATAGTCAAGGAAGGGTATTGGCCGACTCGGGCCGGCGGGACCAGCGCTTGCGGTCGATTGGGTCGGGCAATCCGGCAGAACAACAGCCTTATTCATGCTCTCCCCCGTCCATCGGGCCTTCGCGCTGCGTATTCGGCGACGAAACGCTGCCTTCAGGCGAAGCGATACGCGTGCTGCTCTCACATGAAGCGGCGACGCGCGACTCCGTTCTTCGCGAGTATCAAGGCGATGTATGGCTCGTGCTCCTCGGTGGTTCCGCGCTGATGGGTTTGCTTGGCTACGCCATCGCAAAGCGGGGATTGTCTCCGGTCAAAACCATCGGCCAGCGAATTTCGCGCATCGAAGCCCACAATCTTGGCGAGCGCCTCGATATAGGCGGTGGTCCCGTCGAACTCCATGACATCGCGGGTCCAGTGAACCGGATGCTCGACAGGCTTCAACGTGCATTTGAGCGACTCTCGCAGTTCTCGTCCGATCTGGCGCACGACATGCGCACGCCGCTCGCCAACATGATCAGCGCATCCGAAATCACGCTTTCGCGTCAGCGATCCACCGAGGAATATGAAGCGCTTATCGACTCGAACATCGAAGAATGCCAGCGCCTTCAACGGATGATCGAGACCATGCTGTTCCTCGCGCGAGCGGACCACTCAAAGGAACCGCTTCGGCTGGACGTACTCGATTGCCATGAAGAGTTCGCAAGGCTCACCTCGTACTTTGAAGGAGTGGCCGAAAACAAGGGCGTCCATTTCGGCATCGACGGCGCAATCCAGGTTCGCGCCGATCCGTCGATGCTTCGACGCGCCGTCAGCAACCTCGTATCGAACGCGCTTGCGCATGCCGACGCCGAATCGGAGATCGCGCTGCGTGCCTACCGGTCTGGCGAGTACGTCGCCGTGGAAGTCACGAATAACGGTCAAACCATCCCGCCGGAGCATATCGGCAAGATCTTCGACCGCTTTTATCGTATCAATTCTGCGCGGCAAGGGTCGGCGAAGAACATGGGGCTGGGCCTCGCCATCGTACGATCGATCATGGAGTTGCATCGTGGCCGAGTCGACGTCGTGAGCCGCGCCGGCTTGACGACCTTCACGCTTTACTTTCCTTCCGTTACCGCGTGACACCCTGAGTCGCCGTTCCGCGCAATCACGCGGCATCCTTTTCTCCCAGAGTTCCGTTAGCTGAACCGCGCAAGATGGCGCGCCCGCGTCCGCCTTCCGTCGGCAAGCCAACGGCGCATTCTGCGCGTGCCTTCCCAAGGTGTCCGAAATGACATCTTCCCGCCACCTCGTAATCAGACGCGCAACACGACAATACGCTCTCCAGCACTGAGGGAAGCCGTCGCCATACCTCAGAGTCCTAAGGTCTGTTCAAACATCGAGAGCTATCGTGAACATTCGCTATCGCAAGCGTCTGCAGCTGTCTGTCGGGGGAGCGGGCATCCTCATTCTTTGCGGTGCCCTGCTTTCCCTTCACTCGCGGACTTCCCCCGCGGCTACCGAGTCAGCGCTGCCAGCTACGGCAGTCGATCAGGCTCCGCCGTTGCCCACTACCGTAAACCTCTCACCCGAGGCGCTCGCGAACGTCAAATTGCAGTTCGCGAAAGCGGAGCTTCGGCCCGGTGTGCATACCATTGCCGCTACCGGCATTGTCGCATTCAACGCGAAGCGGCTCGCGCAGCTAGGCTCTCCTTCAAAGGCAAGGGTCGTTGCTATCGATGTCGCCGCGGGTGACCATGTGCGTGCGGGGCAACGGCTCGCCACGCTCGACGAGTTCGACTTGAGCGACGTACGTAGTCAGGTCGCAAGCGCGTCCGCCGCGGTGGCGGACGCGCGGGCTGCAGCCGATGCGGCCAATGCAGCACTGCAGCGCGGCACCGAGCTCGTCACCGGAGGCGGTATCGCGCAGAGCGAGCTCGACCGCCGCCGTGCTGCCGTGGTCAATGCACAGGCCATGCTGAAGTCGCGGCAAGCAGACCTGCAGAAGTGGCAGGGCATGCAGCAGCGCCTGATGCCGATCGGTGCGCCGGCGAATCGAAGCAATGGAACGGCCACGCTGGCCCGACTGAGCCCGGGCGATTCGTTAGGTGCGCTCGTCGCGCCGTTCGACGGTGTCATCAGCAACGTGGGCGCGGCCGCCGGCGACATAGTCGACACGTCGTCGCCGATTGCGACGCTGGCCGATCTTTCGACAATGTGGGTCCAAGCCAACGTCCCTGAGCGCGAGGCCGCAGACGTACGCCCCGGTCAAACGGTGCTTGTCCACATTGATGCGTATGGCAATCGACAGTTCACCGGCCGTGTCATCGATGTCGCCGACCAGGTCGACATCAACACCGGCACCGTAGCGGTCCGCTGCGAGTTGCCTAACGGCGATGGCGCACTTCGCGCAAACATGTTCGGCACGGTCGAGATCCAGTCGCCGCTCGGTCGGGACACGACGCTTGTGCCCGACACGGCGCTCCAGGATGTGAATGGACAGACAGCCGTATTCATTCCTTCCGGCAACGGCCGTTTCACGTGGCGCGCCGTTCGCACCGGCTACGCCGCCGACGGCATGACGCAGATTCTCAGTGGCATGTCGGCCGGCACGTCCGTCGTCGCCGACGGCAGCTACTGGCTGAAGGCTGCGCTCATGAAGGGCTCCATTCCAGACGAAGGCTAATCCGCGAGCGTATGCCATGATTACCAAACTTGTCGAGGCAGCACTGCGAAATCGCGCCGCCGTGTTGATTCTCGTTGCCGTCCTGATTGTAGCCGGGCTATACAGCATGCAACGGCTGCCTTTCGATGCGGAGCCGGACATCTCGCCGCAGCAGGTGCTGGTGACGACCCAGGCGCCCGGGCTCGCGCCGGTCGATGTCGAGCGCTCGATCACGGCGCCAGTCGAGCTCGCGCTGCAGGGCTTGCCTGGCATGCAGAGCCTGCGCTCAATTTCGCGTTACGGTCTCTCCGTAATTTACGTGCGATTCGCCGACGATACGAACCTGTACCTCGACCGCAATCTGATCGGTGAGCGGTTGCAGACGATACAGCTTCCACCCGGCACCAGCGCGCCGCAGATGGGGCCGCTGTCGGATGGCCTGAGCGAGATCTATCAGTTTCAGGTACGTGGCCACGGCCAGTCGCTGATGACGTTGCGCACACTGCTCGACTGGCAGATCTCACCGAAGCTGCGCCAGGTGGAAGGCGTGGTCGACGTAAATGTGAACGGCGGCCTCCTGAAGACCTACGAAGTGCAGGTCGACGACAATGCGCTCACGCGTTATGGCCTGTCGGTCGGCGACATTTTCAATGCCGTTCAGATGAACAACGGCGCAACAGGCGGCGCGACAATCGAGCACAACGGCGGAGAATCGATCATCCGCGGCGAGGGGTTGCTGCGTAACACGACCGACATCGGCAACATCGTGCTTCGTACCGCTGCGGGCGGTGCGCCGCTTTACGTTCATGACGTGGCGCATATCGACGAAGCGCCAATGCCTCGGCTCGGCGCGGTCACGCGTGACGGCAAAGGCGAAGCCGTCGTCGGCGTCGTGCTGATGGGCATCGGGCAAAACACGCGCGTCGTTGCACAGCGCGTGCAGGACGCAATCAAGGAGATCAACCGGACGCTGCCGCCCGGCGTGGAGGTTGCGCCCTACTACAACCGTGCGGACCTGATGGACCGGGTGCTGCATACGGTCGCTCACAACATGGTCGAGGGTGCCGTGCTCGTCATCGCGGTGCTGCTTTTGCTGCTCGGGAATGCGCGTGCAGGGCTGATCGTCGCAATGGCGATTCCGCTGTCGATGCTCGTCGCCGTCATCGCCATGTACGGTACGGGAATGTCGGGCAATCTGATGAGTCTCGGCGCGATCGATTTCGGCCTGCTTGTCGACGGTGCAGTGGTGATGATCGAAAACGTCGTGCGGCGGCGTTCCGAAGCGCCGAATCAGCCGTTACGCCCGCTCGTGCAGGAGGCAGCAAAAGAAGTCTCCCGGCCTGTGACGTTCGCGGTCCTCATCATCACGGCCGTCTACCTGCCGATACTGAGCCTTCAGGGTATTGAAGGCAAAATGTTCCGGCCGATGGCGATGACCGTTATCTTCGCGCTGCTCGCGTCGCTCGTCCTCACGCTGACGGTCATGCCGGTGCTCGCTAGCCTGTTGCTGCGCGGCAAGGTCGCAGAGCGTGAGAGCCGCATCCTTCACTGGGTGCGCCTGCGCTATGAGCCGATTCTCGCGCGTGCCGCGCAACAGCCTGCGCTGACGATGGGGCTCGCCGTCGCGTTGCTCGCGGTCGCGGCCTTCGCCGCCACGAGGCTGGGCGCTGAATTTTTACCGCGCCTGGACGAAGGGGCGCTGACCGTCACGACGACGAAGCTGCCCGGCATTTCCGTGCCGTCGGCGGTCCAGGCGCAAACCATGGTCGAACGCACGCTGATGCACTTTCCCGAAGTGCAGTCGGCTGTCACGCTCGGCGGCAGCTCAGAGATTCCGACCGACCCGATGGGCGTGGAGCAAAGCGACACCTTCATCATGCTGAAGCCGCAGTCCGAGTGGAAGACGGCGCAAACCCAGGACGGGCTCGTCGCCGAGTACTCCGCGGCGCTGGATCGCGCTGTTCCGGGCTTGGCGCTCAATTGGGCGCAACCGATCCAGATGCGCATGGACGACATGATCGCGGGCGTTCAGGCCGATGTTGCCGTGCAGATTCATGGCAACGATCTGCAAACGCTGCACGATACGGGCGAGCGGGTGGCGGCCGTGATTTCACGAGTGCCGGGCGCGGCTGATGTACAGGCGCAGCAGACGATAGGCCAGCCTTACGTGCGTGTCATCGTCAGGCGCGACGCGGTTGCCCGGTACGGGCTGAATGCTAGCCAGGTGCTCGATATGGTTCAGTCGCTGGGCGGGCGCACGGTTGGGACGATTGTCGACGGTGAGGGCCAGTTCAGCATCCGGGTTCGCATGCAGTCGCAGGATCGCAACGATGTGACGCGAATCGGTGCGCTACGCATCAGCAATGGCGATGGCCGTGAAGTGCCGTTGTCGGAGGTGGCGGACATCCGCATGGAGCCGGGACCATCGACCATTGAACGCGAAGAGGGCCGGCGCGTCATCCTCGTTCAGGCCAACGTGCGAGGGCGCGACCTCGCCGGCTTCGTCGTCGCCGCACAACGTGCGGTCGAGACGCAGGTCAAGCTTCCGCCCGGCTATACGGTTTCGTGGGGCGGCAGCTTCAAGAACCTGCAGGACGCAATGGCGCGCCTTTACGTCGTGGTGCCCATCTCGCTTGTCACGATCTTTGCGTTGCTCTACCTGATGTTCGGCAGTGCCAGCCTTGCAGCGCTCATCTTCTGCAACGTGCCGTTTGCAGCAATCGGCGGCATTTTCGCCCTCTGGATACGCGGGCTGCCGTTCAGTATTTCCGCTGCGGTCGGTTTTATCGCGCTCTTCGGTATTGCCGTGCTCAACGGCGTCGTGCTGGTCAGCAGCATCGTCGAATCGCGCGCTCGCGGCCTGAGTGCCGTCGAGGCTGCGAAACACGCTGCCGCGACCCGGCTGCGGCCTGTCCTCATGACGGCAACCGTAGCGAGCCTCGGCTTCCTGCCGATGGCCTTCTCGATGAGCTCCGGGGCGGAAGTTCAGCGTCCACTTGCGACAGTCGTCATTGGCGGTCTCGTGTCGGCGACCTTACTGACACTGCTGGTTTTGCCAACCGTTTATCCCTGGTTCGATCGCCGCAAAAGCACGGCGCGTCTTGCGCACGTCCCCGAGCGCGAAACGCAATTCGCAGAATGATAGAAGGAGGCTATAACGTGATCGCTCTCAAACGTTCATCCACGCTGTTGATGCCACTACTGCTGGCGGCCTGCGCGGTAGGTCCTGACTTCAGGCAGCCGGCCGCCCCAAGCGGCGCGGGTTACACGCAGGCTCCGCTGCCTTCGAAGACCGCTGCGGCCCCCGGCGCAGTGGGAGAGGCGCAGCAATTCGCTGTTGGCGGCGATATTCCGGGCCAATGGTGGACGCTGTTCCAGTCGCCGGAGCTCAACACGATGATCGACCGCGCGTTCAAGGCGAGCCCAACCATCGCTGCCGCACAGTCCGCGCTTGCCGTGGCCCGTGAGAACATGCTGAGCCAGAGGGGGACGCTCTTTCCGAGCATCGGCGTCGACGCGTCAGGCAGCAGAAATGAAACGGCCACGGCGAGCCTTGCACCCGTCGCCGCGAACAACCAGCGCATTTACTCGCTCTACACGGGCGAGCTGACCGTGTCGTATTCACTCGACGCATTCGGCTTGAATCGCCGCATGATCGAATCAGTATCCGCGCAAGCCGACAATCAGCGTTTCGAACTGGAAGCGGCCTATCTGACGTTGAGCAGCAATCTCGCGCTTGCAGCGTTCAACGTTGCTTCGCTGCGCGGGCAGATCGCTGCGCAGCAGGAGGTGATCAAAGCCCATGTCGAACTCCTCGACATTCTCCGGCGCGAAAGCATGCTCGGTGAAATTGCCGAGGCGGACGTCCTGCAACAGAAAGCAGTGCTTGCGCAGGCGCAGGCCGCGATACCGCCGCTCGAGAAACAACTGGCGCTGCAGCGCGACGCGTTGATCGCGCTCATGGGCGGCTTTCCGAACGAGGATGTCGCGGCCGATTTCGACCTGTCCTCCTTGCACCTACCCGAGGATCTTCCCGTCAGTCTGCCATCGACCCTCGTGGAGCGCCGGCCCGACATTCTTGCCGCGTCTGCGGCATTGCATGCGGCTAGCGCGCAGGTGGGTGTCGCGATCGCCAATCGGTTGCCGCAAATTTCGTTGACAGCCGCCCTGGGAACTTCGCCCAGTGCCATCGCGAACGCATTTACGCCGTACAACCAGTTCTTCACCATTGTCGGGAAGGTCGCCCAGCCGATCTTCCAGGGTGGAGCGCTGCTGCATCGCCAGCGCGCGGCGCAGGCGGCATTCGATCAGGCCAGCGCCCAATACCGCTCAACGGTGATCAACGCATTTCAGAACGTTGCCGATGTATTGCAGAGCGTGCAGGCGGACGCGAAGACGTTGCAGGCGACCGTCAATGCGGAGCAGGCTGCCTCGCGCAGTGTGGCTATCGAACGTGAAAAGCTGCGCTCAGGCGAAGCGTCTTATCTGTCAGTGCTGAGCGCGGAGCAGACCTGGCAAATGGCGCGCATTGCGTCGATACAGGCAAGGGCCGCCAGACTGGCGGATACCGCAGCCTTGTTCCAGGCCGTGGGCGGCGGCTGGTGGAATCGGTCCGATTCACTCGTCTCGACGTTCCCGTCAAACCAACCGCGATAAAACAGATCATGAAACGACTTTGTACAATTTTTGCGTTTGCGATCGTGCTAGCCGGTTGCGCGACCCAGTCGCAATCGCGCCATCTCACCTCGAACCGACAGACATCGGATGGCACAGTAGTCGACTACGCTGGCGTGCCCTGCCGCAATCAGAATATGCATGTGAAATCGCCCCTCTGCTTGTATCCGCGGACCCTGCACGCGTCACACGGAGCCCATATGAGGTTTTGATAAATCATCTCCGCTCGAGACGCGCACCGTGTGCGGGACTCTTCAACGACTCGAAGCGCGCCTCGCTGCTATCCGCGAGAATGGCATCGATGGACACAACGTTGTGCACCATGTTGTCGTATTCGATGGCGTTTACCCCTCTGCGGACGACGGCCACAAGATGCTTTTCAACAGCCTGCCAGGTCACGTCACACATTACCAAAAGGTCATTTTCGGGCCATGTCGGGTTCATGCGTACGACGCAACAATGGAAAAAACGGAATCGTCGATCTTTTTCGACAGTGGAAACAATCGACGCGGTCCGTCAACTCAGTCCATTGGGGTTCAATTGATGTTATCGCGACTACCTACATTAAACCGTCTGATTGTCATCTCGGCTCTGCTCGCATCGATCGCATCGATCGCAGGGTGCGCAGATTCGCCGAATGGAGCGGCCTACTCCTCCGCTCGCAACGAAACGCCGCGCCGGCCACACGCATATCCCTGCCAAGACATGCATGTGAAAACGGTCAACTGTCCGGCGACCTGAACACACGTGGGGGTTGTCACGTTGTAGGCGGCTTTGTCGCGATAACGATTTCAAGGTGAGCAAAGTCTGATGTGAACAGGACTACCTATGCAGCCAACGAATAGAACTGCTCAGCAGGAATTTGTCGGGCGCCGTTGTCTTTCATCTGCCCCTTGGCGATCATGTGCGCCACCTCGATGCCACCAAGCAGGATGCGGGCGCACCGAAAATTCTTGAACCCGAGCATGGGTCGGGTGCGCCGCTTGATCGCGTGGTGGTCCTGTTCGATGACGTTGTTCAGGTACTTCGTCTGGCGGATCTTGATGGGCGTTTCGCGCGCGGCGTTGATGGCTTCCAGCGCAGCCAGATTGGCGCCACTTTTGTCGATCGTCACCGTCTCGGGTTCGCTATTTTGGGCGATCGATTTTTCGAAATACCGGCGCGCCGCGGCCTTATCCCGATGGGCCCGCAACAGAAAATCGATGGTGTTACCGTCCTTGTCGACGGCGCGATACAGGTATTTCCATTGGCCCTTGACCTTAATGTAGGTCTCGTCGACGCGCCAGCTCTTGCCGACAGGGCGTTTGTGACGGCGAAACGCTTTCTCCAGCACCGGCAACAGCTTGAGGGCCCAGCGATGCACGGTTGAATGATCGACCGAGATGCCTCGCTCCTCCATCATTTCTTCCAGGTTTCGCAGGCTTAGCGCATAAGACACGTACCAACGCACGCACGTCAGGATTACATCAAGTGGGTAATGCAGGCGTTTGAGCACTCGAGCCACGGCCGGATTCAGCGTCTTCATCAAGCTTTTAGTCATTAATCTTGTTCCGCACATCATAGCGGACCGCCTTATTGCGACAGAACCAGTCAGAGACATCAATTGCTGTCGCCGGCATCGAATGGCGAATGTGCTTTTACGCAACCACTTCCGCGGGCCGAATCAAGTTGGACGCATCGTCGAGGCAGTGAGCAGGCTGCCAACCGTAGAGCCATCCATCGCGTCATAGAATCGCTCCTGCTTGCGGCCTGTCCAAAGCGCATTTCTAACGAGCCGTTCGACGCCCGCGGCGTGATAAATACGCCCCATTTCGCGCACCGACAGCACGACACGAGCTGCGCGTGCAACACGCGCTCTTTCGTACAAACAGAGCGCCGCCGGAAAATCAAAGTCCGTTTCGTCGATCGCTGCCCCAAGCGTGACGGCATCTTCCAACGCCATGCATGCTCCTTGTGCGAGGTACTGCATCATCGGGTGAGCGGCGTCGCCCAACACTGTCGCGCAGCCTTTGCTCCAGGTATCGACGGGGTCGCGATCCGCCGTGCTCCAGCGGCGCCAGGAAGTCGGACAGTTCAGCAACTGCCGCGCGCGCGGGTGAACGCCCTCGAAGTAAGACAACACCTCTTCCTTGCTGCCGTCGCTCACACCCCAGACCTCCTTGTCGCGACTATGAAACGTGACGACCAGGTTGTACTCGCGACCGCCTCTCAATGGATAGTGGACCAGGTGACAATGCGGACCGGCCCAGACCACCGGCGCATTCATGCGCAGGTCTTCCGGCATTTGCTCCAAGGGCACCACCGCACGATAGACCACATGGCCCGAGACGCGATGTTCATCGCCAACGATTACCGATCGGACGACCGATTTGACGCCGTCGCAACCAATGAGCGCCGCGCCCTGAAACACCCGATTCGAGTCAGTTTCGACGTGTGCTGTACGTTCGTCGAACGTCACATTGGCGATGCGGGCACCGGTATGCACGCGGACTAGCGGATTCTCTCGAACCGCATCGAATAATGCGGTATGCAAGTCAGCCCGGTGCGTGACAGCGTAGGGATTGCCGAAGCGCGTACGAAATGCTTCGCCGACCGGAACGGAGGCGACTTCACTGCAGTCAACCGCATCCATCATGACCAGACGTTCGGTGAAAACAGCCGTTTTCCGAACGGCTTCGCCGACCCCAAGTGCATCGAGCGCGGCGAACGCGTTGGGCCCCAGCTGCAGCCCTGCTCCGATTTCCCCGATGTGAGGACTCTGCTCAATGAGATCTACCGACAGTCCTCGTTGAGCAAGCGCAAGCGTCGTAGCAAGGCCGCCAATTCCGGCGCCGGCAACAAGCACATTGGTCGCTCGGGGATGTAGCATGTTCATGGTGTCTCCTTCATTTCATGCGTATAAGAAACATCGACGGCCGAGGCCTGTTACGCCGCGTCTATCTGCGCGGCGGGCTCTGCTTTTTTGAAGGCGTCGAGGGTTAAAGCGTGCGAGGCGATCCGGACGATGGTCGGGTACGAGTCAAGTGGAACGAGCATGCGCTGGGCATTGAAAACCTGCGGCACCAGACAAAGATCGCCGATTGTTGGGGTATCGCCGAAGCAAAACAGACCCGTGCGCTTGTCGCTCGAGAGCTTTTTCTCGAGCGATGAAAACCCGAGATCGATCCAGTACCGATACCACGCGCTTTTCTGTTCGTCGCTGACTTCAAGCGTTTGCTTCAGATATGCAAGAACCCGGAGATTGTTCAACGGGTGCATCTCGCATGCAACTTGCAATGCCAGCGAGCGCACGTACGCTCGATCGACGGCCGACGCAGGAAGTAACGGCGGATCACGATACGTTTCATCAAGGTATTCGACAATCGCAAGCGACTGCGTGAGCAACTGGCCTTCTTCACCAACAAACGTCGGCGTGAGCGCGTCCGCATTGAGCTCTCGATAGGCCGCATTGAATTGCTCCCCACCCCCGCGGGTGAGATGCACGGGAATGTATTCGTAGCTCAAGCCCTTCAATGCAAGTGCGATTCGCACGCGATATGAAGCGGAACTACGAAAATAGTTATAGAGCGTGATCATGATGCGACTCGCACCTTGAGCGGCGGGAACCCTTCGATAGTTCCCGTCATGGTCTCTCCGCGCTGGACCGCGCCCACACCTTCCGGCGTACCCGTAAAAATAAGGTCACCCGGCTGCAATTCGAACAGCGACGAGAGATTCGCAATGGTCTCTTCTACCGACCAGATCAGGTGCGAGATGTCGCTTTTCTGGCGCACCGTGCCATCGACTTCGAGCGCGATTGCAGCGGATGCGAGCGGTCCGATATCAGCGATTCTGCGCAACGGTCCGACGGGTGCCGAGAAATCAAATGCTTTTCCGATTTCCCAAGGGCGCCCCTGCTCGCGCATTTTCATTTGCAGATCGCGCCGCGTCATGTCCAGTCCGACTCCGTATGCATAGATATGCTCCAGCGCCTTATCGACCTCGATGTCCTTTCCCGCCTTGCCGATCGCGACAACAAGTTCGATCTCGAAGTGAAAGTTCGACGTTTGCGGCGGATAAGGAATCGTGGCGGTTTTTCCCGCTTCGACCGGAACGATCGAGGCCGCGTCATTTGGCTTGCAGAAGAAAAATGGCGGTTCGCGATCCGGGTCGAAACCCATCTCACGTGCATGCGCCGCATAGTTCCTGCCGACACAATAAACGCGTCGTACCGGAAGACGGTCTTCTGTTCCTTCAACCATCAAGCCAACCGGTGCAGCGGGTTCGAATACATATTGCATGGTGTTTTCCTTAGAAGATGTATGCGGTTCAGTTGTCCAAAAAGGCTTCGCGCAAGATCGATGCAGCGCTTTGCAATGGCCGGTCGGAGAAGCTGAACAGCACTGCGTCGTCGATGGACGAGAGCCGCAGCTCCGCCCAGGACGGCACGACGAACACGTCGTGTGGCTCGAATTCAAAACGCTGTCCATCGATGACGGCGCTGCCGCGGCCTTCCACAACGCAATAGACCGTGCCGTCGGTCGCGCGATGACGCTTGCCCGCGAAGGCCGCCGGCAGCAATTGAAGAAACGTGGCGATGGTAGGCATCGGAGACCCGCCTGTCAGCGGGTTCACGTAGCGCAGCTTGTGTCCATGCCAGGCGTCGACTGCGTCGGTGCGCTTCAGGGTGTCGAGCGCCTCTCGACTGCGGGCGTATGGATAGTTGAAGATCGGTGAATTGGCGAGCGCACCCACGTTCTTGACCGGCGCCATGTTGTAGCCAAAGCGCGCAAAGGTGCTGCCTTCCGGGTGGGTCACGCGCTGCGAGAGCTCAGTATCGTTTTCTGCAAAACCAGCATCGAAGAAACGCAGCATGGGAATATCCAGGCCGTCGAGCCAGACGACCGGTTCGGATACGCCGTCGATGCCTTCGTTGCCGTGATCGTGCCAGGCCCACGACGGCGTAATGATGAAGTCACCCGGGTGCATGAGCGTTCGCTCGCCGTCGACCGTGGTGTAAGCGCCTTTGCCGTCCACAATGAATCGCAAGGCTGACTGTGCGTGCCGGTGTGACGGCGCAACTTCACCGGGAAGAATGAGCTGCAGTCCGGCGTAGAGCGACTGAGTAATCGAAGACAACCCGGGGAGTCCAGGATTCTCCAGTACGAGGACGCGTCGCACGGCCTCCTCCGCCGTGATCAGTTGCCCTGACTGCATCAAGTACGGCTGGACATCGCGATAACGCCATAGCGTCGGCGTGGCGGGCGATCTGGGCTCTCGCGGCACGAGGCTATGCAGCGATTCCCACAACGGCGTCAGGTTGAGACCGCGAATCCGGTCATAGAAGTCTTGCCGCGTGGGGGCAGGTTCGTGAAAGGCATATGGCGCGTTCATCGCGTCTCCTGATGGCTTCGTTTTGGTTGATGCCAGTCTAGGAAAGGCGCTCCGGACTTGTCCATAAAGGTCAGCCTATATGCCCTATCGGATACGCCGATAGCACGCTTGCGACCTGTCTCGACGGCTGTATCGGTTTTTTCGATGGCCCCCATCAGTGCCGCTTTATGGACACGGCGCCCAGTCTCACTAATATCGGGTCAATAAGCACCGCACTACGACGGCGACGTGCAACGATCCATCAGGAGACAACCGTGACATCCCCCTCATCCATTCGTGTTGATCAGTTCATCGATTCGCGTCCGTTCTCATCGTTCCAGAAGCGCGTGCTGGCCTTGTGCTTTCTGGTCGTCGCCATCGATGGTTTCGACACCGCCGCGATTGGATTCATCGGACCGGCGCTGCGAGAGCAATGGCACCTGAATGCGGCAGCACTTGCGCCGCTTTTCGGCGCGGGCCTCTTCGGGCTGATGGCCGGCGCTCTGTTGTTCGGACCCATGGCCGACCGCTTTGGGCGCAAGACCATCCTCGTCGGATCGGTCGTGATATTCGGCGCGGCCAGCCTTGCCTCGAGTCTTTCACCGGATCTGCTCTGGCTCGTGGTGTTGCGCTTCATCACCGGCCTTGGACTGGGCGGAGCGATGCCGAACGCCATCACGCTGACGTCGGAGTATTCACCCGGTCACAGGCGCTCGGGGCTCGTGACACTGATGTTCTGCGGATTTACGTTAGGGTCGGCGCTTGGAGGACTCATGAGCGCACAGCTTTTGGCCGATCTTGGCTGGCGCGGAATTCTCGCCATCGGGGGCGCGGCGCCACTTCTATTGGCTCCGCTATTGCTGCTAGCCCTTCCTGAATCGATGCGCTTCCTCCTGGTTGCCAAACGCGGGCGTGAATCGAATCAGGAAAGTATTGGGCGGATTGCGAGGCGAATCGACCCACGGCTCGATCCACGAATGTATTTCGTTGCGGGTGAGGCACCGGCGAAATCGTCAGTGCGTACGCTGTTTGCGCCGGAGATGATCACCGGCACGCTGCTCTTGTGGGCGACGTTCTTCATGAGTCTCTTAATCGTCTATCTGCTCTCGAGCTGGATGCCAACCTTGCTTGCCGGCAACGGCATTTCCCTGCGAAAAGCTTCGTTTATGACAGCGACCTTTCAGATCGGCGGTACGGTCGGCGCAATTTGCCTCGGACGCCTGATGGACCGTCGAGATCCGCATCGCGTCTTGTCCCGGGCTTACATTGCGGCTGCGGCGTTCATCGTGATGTGCGCACTGGGCGGCAGTTCGGTCGTGACGATTGTGATCGCGGTGTTCGGTATCGGCCTATGCGTGAGCGGCGGGCAAGTCGGTGGCAACGCGCTGGCGGCGGCCTTTTATCCGACCGCGAGCCGGGCGACGGGCGTTGCGTGGGCCAATGCCGTCGGCCGCAGCGGCTCGATCGCAGGGTCCCTTCTCGGCGGCGTGATGATGAGCCAGAACCTCGGCTTCAAAACCATCTTCCTGATGCTGACCGTGCCTAGTCTTGCCGCGGCCGTATCGCTTGCCGTGCTGGGCCGGGTGCGCCATCAAAACGGGGCAATCGAAGCATCGCCGGCCATCGCTATCGGAGACTAGTCGGGCTGGTCCGGCGCGGCTGTCGGACCTGACGACTCGAGGAACAGATCGGTCAGCACGGTGCGCAGCCATTTATGCGCCAGGTCCTGATGCGACCGCTCATGCCAATGCTGCTTGACCTGATATTCGGGAATAACGAATGGCAAGGTAAAGAGGCGCACCGAAGTCTCATTGGCAATCAGTTCCGCCAGTCGCAACGGGACCGTAGCGAGGAGATCCGTATGAGCGATGATATTGGCAACGCCGAGATAATTCGGGACTTCCAGTACGACTCTGCGTTCCAGCGAAAGTTGAGCAAGCGTGCGATCCACGAGGGAATGCCCAGTGCCTGATGGCGTGACGGTGACGTGTCCTTCCGCGAGATACGCATCGAGCGAAGGATCCGACCTGACACGCGCGTGATCGGGCGAAACCATGCCCACATAGTGCTGAACAAATAACTTCTGTTGATAAAAGCCGGCATCGAGCTGGGGCATAAACCCGATCGCAAGATCCGCTTCGCCGGCTTCCAGCAAATTCGCCGTCTTCTCCGTGATATGCAGCACGCGAATCATCACGCCCGGTGCAATCGCTCTAAGGCGATTGAGCAACCTTGGCAAGATGACGATCTGGCTGATATCCGTCATCGCGACCCGGAACGACTGCCGAGCGGTGTCGGGATCAAAGGATTTCCGGTGTTGCGCGACCGATTCGAAAGAGGCGAGCAACGCCAAGGCCCGCTGATGAAGCTCTACGGCGAACTGCGTCGGTTCCATGCCCTGTGGAGCACGAACAAAGAGCGGGTCCTGGTAGTGCTCGCGTAGTTTCGACAAGTTGAACGAGACTGTCGGCTGTGACAAACCCAGGTTGAGCGCTGCCTGCGAGACGCTACGCGTTTTATAAATCTCCACGAGCGACTGAAGCAGCTTGATGTCGATATCGGTCATCACTGCATTTTAGCCGCGCTTTTGGCCGCTGTTAATCCGGCCATTCCCGACTCGCAAACGCGTTCGATCGCGCGCGTCCCTCGAGCGGAAACGCGTGAGCCATTCACTCGTCTGCGCGTGTCTGACGCCCGGTAACCCGATCCGACGGGTCTGCCTGATCGCTACGCGCTGCAGCCCTCCTTTCCTACAGTCGGCCCACTGACACGGAGGCCCAACTCGCGCGATGAAACGACCTCCTGGCCAGATCCTGCGCTATCCGACCATGCGGTTTCATATTTCGCCAGCGTCGATGAGTGCTCCCTGCTTACGCAGACTCGCTCTCACTTCATCGACATCCACGCGCTTGTCTCCGGCGTAGTATGCCGCGCCGACGCCAGCGGCTTGCCCGGTCGCGAACGCAGTTCCCATGACCCGCAGGCTGGCGCCGGCCTTACGATCACCGTCTGCAGTGCGGCCGGCGGCGAACAGGTTCGGTGTATCGACGCTCATCAGGCACGAAAGGGGAATATCGTAGGTGCCCTCGTCTGGCGGCGCTTCGAAACTGCTTTCGTAAGTCACGCGGTCATGCCATTCCACACCCCAGGTACCCAGCGCAACCGAGTCAGGTGCGCGGGCACTCGCCATCACCTCCTTCCACTTAAGCTGGCGAACGCTGTCGATATGGCGGCTTTCCCGTGTCCCGAACTCCGGACCCGTACAGGCGAGATACGCACGCTGCCAACCGGGCAGCCGACGCAGTATCTCCAAGTATTGCCACGCCTGTTCGCGGCCGCTTGCCTCGGCTCTGGACAGGCTTTCGACATCTCGCGGATCGTAATCTACGGATGCCAGATAAGCCACGACATCACCGGAAACCGGCAGACGCGCGATCACACTTTTGTCCTTCGTCAACCGACGATGGTCGTTGCCATCGACCTCTTGCGTGGCTGCGCGAATAGCGGCGTGCACACTTTCTGCGGAGATATCCGCATCGGTTGTGACGCCGCCGAACCGTGTCCCGAGCGTGCCAAGATTGACCGCGCCGGCGTTGCCATAACGCGTCGAGGCACCGCTCAAAGCGGCGAGATCGCAGTCGCCGCTGGCATCCACGAACGCCGCTGCTTCGATCCAGTGTTCGCCTGAATGATCGGCAAAGCGAATCCGCGAGATCTTGCATTCGGTGCGTTGTGCCCCGGTTACAAACGCATGCAAGAGAACGTCGACGCCAGCGTCCCGGCAGACCCGGTCGAGAACCAGCTTGACGGCTTCGGGATCGAAGATCAGAAAGACGCCGCGATGCCGTTGCGGCGGCGTGATGGCGCCCATCGCGCGGAGCATCGTAATGACCTTGTCGGCCACGCCCCGCACGGCCTGCCGAGGCTCGTCCTGCAATGTATAGATGCCGCAGTAAGTCAGGACGCTACGCGTGGTCGATGCCCCGCCAAGGCAGCCCGCCGATTCGATCAACGCCACTCTTGCGCCGGCTTGTGCTGCGCCGACTGCGGCGGCAACTCCAGCGGAGCCACCGCCGACGACCACGACATCATATTGGCGAATCATTGACACTTGTCCTCCCTATCGATTGCAAAAAACATCCAGCTGTTAGCGTGCCTTGCTGACGCGCGGCGCTGTCCATGCACTAGTCGGCCGGCAGCTCGCGCACCGCCATCATGCTGACGCACGCGACCAACGGCCCCAGCGCGAGCGTGATGAACGCAGCGAGAAATGAATGTGACCACTGATATACGGCGCCCACAGTGACCGGCACGATCACGCTGCCGAGTTGCCATAACGCGTTCGTCATTCCCGTCGCCGATCCCGCGAGCAAGGGGCCCGCTATCTCGGCGATCATGGCCGCCATCAACGGACTGTAGGCAAAGGCTGTTACGCCAAGCAGCGGCGCAACCATGCGAAATTGCGTCTCCGTGTGAAGCGAGCCGAACACCAGCAACAACCCTGCGAACGACCCTACGCACAGCATGACCAGCGCTTTCCGGCGTCCGCCGAGCCAGTCCGACAGAAGTCCGATGCACGGCTTCGACACAATCGCGCCCACCCCGAACATCATGGTGATCGACCCGGCGGCACTGGGTGAAAGGCCATGGCCCTTCACCATCAACGCATTGGCCCAGAAAGCGAAGCCCCAGGTGCCCCACATCGCCCCGAGCCCAGCGAGCGCGACGAGCATCAGGTTGCGGTTGCGCAAAAGCAACCGGACATCGATCCTCTCCCGGTCACGCGGCAACTGTTTCTGTCGACTGGACAGAGGCCCGTCGCGCAGGACGAACAGGCAAGCCATCCCGAAGACGCAGGTCACGACACCCAACCCCTGATAAATCTGCGTCCATCCCGAGAAATGCAGAAGCATCGGTACGAGCCAGTTCGTTAGCACGACCGCAAGCGACGTGGCCGTGAGCAGCAGGCCGATCGCTCGACCGCGGCTTTTGACGTCGAACCAGGACGTCGTCAGCTTGATGCACGCGGCATAGTCGCAGCCGGCCGCAAGACCCATGAGCGCCTGAAGCATCAATCCCATGTATAGCGACGTTATCGATCCAAACAACGCGGTGCAGACGCCGAGTGGCACCAGCGAGAGCGACAGCATCAAGCGGGCGCCGAGGAGATCGGTCGCAAGTCCCCCAACCACGTTCGACAGCACATATCCTGCGTAGAAGGCCGTGACGAACACGCCAAGCGCGGCAATCGGCATGCCGAGAGACGCCCCGGCCGCGAGGCCGAGACTCCCCCACGCCAAGCGGTCAACGAAGGTCAACAACAGCGCGCCCCAGGCAAACAGCAGGACGACCCAACGATACCCGGTCCTTAGCATCGGCGCCTCTTCCGCTGTGTTCTCATTGAGCGCCGCGCTCATACTGAACGTTTTCATCTCGTCTCCTGATGGCGGCCCTTGGTTTGGGCCGCGATGACAGGCGTCTCTCCAACGCTCTATTTGTATGACAGCGGGTCGCGACGACCGTCACTGCTACGTCGCTGCTGCCGCCGACAGTTCGTGATCTATTGGACATGCTGGAGGCTCCGTATAGGCATACCCGCGATGCATCAGACGTTCACCACCGCTGTAAATCGCTGGCGATGCCGAATGCAACGACGCACGGTTGTCCCAGAACACCAGGTCACCGACCTGCCAGACATGACGCAGAACGAATTCAGGCTGGGTCGCATGCACAAGCAGCGCTGCGGTCAGTTCGGTACTCTCGTCTTCCGAATAGCCGCTGATCATCTTCATCAACGTCGGGGTGACGAAATAGAGCTTCTTGCCGGTCACCGGATGGGTCTGGACCAAGTCGTGTATGCGGTCGGGCCACTTCGTCCGGTCTTCTGCAGACAGTGGTTTTGCCGAACCCGGATTTTTCGCAAGCAGATGGTCGTTGTGCTTGTTGAAGTTGTGCGTCACCTGACGACCCTCGATCCGGTCGCGCAATGGATCAGGCAGTGTCGCGTACGCGTTCACGGAACTGGCGAACAGCGTGTCGCCCCCCCACATTGGGCGTTTTTACGCAGTACAGCATCGTGACGCCGTCGAGGTGAGCGTCGCTTGCGGTATCGCTGTGCCACAGATTGCCGTGGCGATCCAGAAACGCGGACGGGCTGCCGTCCGGATGCTTCGTATTGCCGACGCGACCAATCTCCGGTACCCCAGGGACATGAAACTCTTTGCGCTGCGAGATCTTGGGGGTGCCAAAGCGCCGCAAAAACGCGGTCTGCGCCTCGGCGCTCAATTGCTGTCCGCGAATGAGCACCATCGAGTAACGGTAGTAGGCATCAAGCACCGCCCGAAAGTCTTCGTCGCTCAGACGTTTGCTCAGATCGCAACCGCGGATCTCAACGCCGATGGTCGGGTTAAGAGGAGTAAGCGTGATTGACATGCAGGAATTCCATCCACGAAGGAAGCGATGGACTTACTATAATTGCCGGCTTGTAGAGAGTGAATAGCCTGTTTCCATAGAGCACTTTTCTGTTTAACCGAACGATAGACCCACTAGGGGATACCCTAAGCAGCCGTATTGGCGAGGCGAAAATGGACATCGTGACCAATTTCAGAACGTTTCTCGAAGTCGTCCACTGCGGAAGCTTTTCGGCGGCGTCGCGAAAATTGCATATTTCGCCGTCAGTCGTAACCAGCAGGATCGAGCAGCTCGAATGGAACGTGCGGTCTTCGTTGTTCGAGCGGAGCACGCGAAAGCTCTCGCTCACCGACCAGGGGCGACGTTTGCTGCCTGTCGCTCAACGCATCGTGCATGACGTGGACGACGCGATCAGCAGCATCTCGGGTAATACGAACGACCTCGAAGGACCCCTGCGTATCAAGGTGCCCACCACTCTGACAGCGGTGTTTCTCGCGAGAGTGCTCGCGGGTTTTCAACAAGCTCACCCGAACGTCTCGCTAGATGTGGTCGTCATCGACCGGAACGTAAATCCGGTTCAGGAGGGATTCGACCTCGTGGTGGGCATGCTGCCGGCGAGCTACGACGATGTGCTCGATGTGGGACTTTGTCCGCTCGACAGGTTCGTCGTCGCATCCCCGCTATATGTGGCGGTCAACGGCTACCCGCAGCATCCGGCAGACCTTTCGAGGCACCGATTGCTTAACTTCGGACCAACTGGACCAATCTGGTCTTTCGAGGGCCCTGAAGGTCAGATCGCTGTGACCGTGGAACCGCACCTGACCACGAACGACGGCCTTATGTTGCTCGAATCAGCGCTGGCAGGGATAGGCATTGCGATCGTCTCGTCTTACATGGCCAGCGCTGCTCTTGCGGGCGGGCAACTCGTGCGCCTTCTGGACGCGTTCCCTGTCCCTCAGTTCTGGATTCGTGCGCAAATTCCTCACAGCCGCTCGCACCTTAGCCGTGTCCAAGCGCTGCTGACCTGCTTGCGCGAGACTTTTGATCCGGCGGGTGTCTGGGAAAAAAATATGAACCGTTGATATTCGTGAACTGCCTGCTCAACGCAGCGAAGCGCAGAAGAAACGAACGCTGCCGTGTCACGGACGCTGGACCTGCCACCGGCTGATGTGACTGCCGCGCCTGCAAACGCCAGCAGTAAGAGGAGTGGTACGTAGGCATCGAACAGCGCGATATCACGCGGTACGGTTGCCTCCATTCGGATTGGGCGCTGGCATGCCCGACATCGAAACGTTCAGCGGCGATCGCTGGTCGAGCAAGGCGGTACGGATAAAATGGAGGTAGGTGAGCATGCGCTGCAGCCGGTGCCGGTCCTCGCGCGATGTAATTACGGTGTGCAGCGTCTGCAGTGCGGCATCGATGCTGGCCGACGTCGCTTCGTGCGCCGCGATAAGTCGCTCGCGCGTCGGTGTATCGAACAGTGCGGCCAGGGCCTCAAGCATACGTTGTGTTGCGCGCCGCCACGCAGCCGACGGCGCGTAGCGTGCATCGTCCGGCAAGTTTGCCAGTTCGGTGCGCAGCTCGATCGCAGCGTGGCCCATTTCGAGCACGGTGAACATCCACGCAAGCATCTGAGCTTGCACGTCGGGCCGGTCCGTGGCGAGCGCGTTGGCCTGATGCATCAGGTCTCGCGTGCCGCTTTCCAGGGACTGGCGGGCGTGCCCGAGCCGGTCCGTGCATGCGGCCGCCACTTGCTGCAGCAGGTGGCGTAATAGGCGATTGCGCAACCAAGGGCTTGCTGGCGGCAGCAGCACCGCGCTCGCGACCGCGGTGACAAGCATCGAAACAATCAGCGCAATCGCATCGTTCATGAACGACGACGGATCGTAATGAATGAGGTTGTCGGGACCGGCGAGCAAGCTGAAGAAGAGGCAGTAACCCATTCCGTATCCAGCCAAGCGTGGGCGCGTCGCCATCAGCATGCCGACCAGCAGGAACGGTACGAGTGCGGTGCAAAGCAGTACGTAACCGTCGATGCGCGGATACACGAAGAACATCGCGATGAGCCCTGCCACTACCGCGAACACGGTGCCACCGGCCATTTGCGAGGCTGTCTTGGCCGGCTCAGGCATCAATGCGAGCAGTGCGCACGTTGCCGCCGCATTGAGTACCGCAGTGCCGCCGCTGGTCCACGCGGTCGCGATCCAGAATGCGCCCAGCGTGAGCGACACGACTGCCGCGCGCAGGCCGGCGACACCTGCCGCGATCGTGTTGGTTCTCGGCACGTAGCGCTCTTCAGTGCGTTCCCGTTCATGCAGATCCGCCGTAAGCGACCCATACGTCAAGGTATACGCATGCATTTCGTCGACGAATCGATAGAGCAGTTCGGCGGCGGTATCGAAATCGAGCAGGTCGATCCGGGGACGGCTCTCGAGCATCGCGCGGGTTTCGCGGATGCGCCGGGGCAGCATCTCCTTGAACACCTGCAACTGCGCGGCCGCGTGTCCGGCATCGGCTGCATTGCGCACCGGTTCACCATTCTTCTTTAGCAGCAGGGGCGAGACTTCGCGCAAATATGGCTTGATTGCGTCGATGACCTCGTGCTGTCCGTTTGCGCGAATTCGGTTCATCAACTGATGCAACGAGTGAAAGCGCGTCGACGCGATCATGAATTCAGTATTCAGGCGCGAGAGCCGTCCACTGCGCATCCGCGTGCGCGGGTCTTCAAACACCGCGAAGCTGCGCAAGGCTTCCAGACCCACAACGTCGGCGACAAAGCGCGCATTGATCTGCTCGGCACCCGCGCGATCGACGCGACCGGCAAGCGTGTCGGCGACGAATTCGACAAACCTCGCATAGCGCGCGCGGACCACGGTGCGAACTGTGTCGCCCGCATGTTGCGGGAGCACCAGTGCGCTGACGGTGCCCGCACAGATGATGCCGAGCGTCACCTCGGTCACGCGGGTGACCGCGGCCATGAACGCGCCATCTGCGTGCTGTGCGGCTGGGATGCCGACGAGTGCTGCCGAATAACCGGCGAGTACGAAGCCGTACGAGCGGAAATTCCGGTTGCATGCGGCGCCGAACGTACAGATGCCGACCCAGATCGACACGGCAAGCAGGAACAGTGTCGGCTGCTGCGAGAACAGCGCGATTAGCACGATCGTGACGAGCGAGCCGATCAGCGTCCCGGCGATCCGGTAGAAGCCCTTAGCGAGCACCATCCCGCTTTGCGCCTGCATCACGATGAAGACGGTCATCATCGCGGTGTGCGGCTGCGGCAATTCGAGCTTCATCGCAATGCCTAGCGCAAGCAGCGCCGCGCTGACCGTTTTCAGGATATAGATCCATGCGAGCCCGTCGGTGCGTGCCCAGTCGAGCAGCGCATCGCGCCACGCGGAGGCCGACATGAGCCGGGCGGTGAGGGACGCGCGCGCGTTCATCGCGCGGCCTCCTGTGTGGCTTTCGCCGCGGCGTCGCGAACGGATGCCCGCGCGCTCGCCGATGTGCCTGCCGATGCCGAGGCGGGCACGGACTTATCATCGTAATCGCGTTGAGCATATAGAGGCTCAAACCCTTGGCCTGTTCGAGCTTGATAGCTGGCGGCATCACCAGTTCCTGTTTGGCGCTTGCTCAGATCACAGCCGCGAGTTTCGACGCCGATGGGCGGATGGAGAGGGGTGAGAGTGATTGACATGCGGAAACTTCCATAAGCGATGCGCCTACTATAATTGCGCGCTTAGAGATGGTGAATGGCCTGTTTTCCGGGAGTAGTTTTCTGTTTTATCGAACGATAGCCACTCTTGGCAAAGCCCTATGCCCGGTCGGGTTGGAAAGTACCGTGCGATACCCTTGCATCGAGGTCGACGACGTACTGGAGATCTCGGAGCAGACCAAGATTTAGCTTCGCCATTACCGGCCGCACGCTAAAACAGTTCGATAGGGTTCGTGCAGCCGCTATCTCACCTGACGCCGTGCGAGTACAAACGGCCACGAACCGTCGTTCAATTCTGTCGTCAGTCAGACGTTCACGCGTCGGCTCCGCCCCCTAATCGGCCATCCGGTTGTCAAAACCGAAGCCCCTTTATCGGCCGACGACGAGCGGCTCAGGTCGACCCTCATGGGACTCTCAGATTTCTCCATAGCGGCCATTCGTTTTTCAAGTCGGGGGCCGATTAGCATGTTGCTGAAGAAGTACCCGATCTCGACGGTGGCGCCGTTGCCGCTGCTCGTGCTGATCTTCGGGGAGCATATCGGCACACCGAAGGCCGCCGCAGCGAGCCTCATCGTGCTTGGGCTCGCAATCGGCCTGTATGGGAAGCACATCGGCACGGTCATCTTGAGGCGCGCGGGCTTGATCGACGCGGCGGTGCAGGGCCCTCGTACGAGCCGGCGGCATCTGCCGGTCAAGGTTCGGACGTTCATCGATCATCTCGTCGAGTATTTCGGGCGGAAGGCGCAGGGCGTGGTGGCGTTTCTGGATCACGCCGCCTCACTGTCCAGCTCGAGCCAAGGTGAAATCACGACCGCCCGAATAGCCGCGAGCCACTGAGCGTCGCCGGCGCAGCAGCAGCGTAAGGAAGAGCGTCAATGAGGCTGGCTATCGCTGTTCAGCATGGAGATATCGGTAGTTGTTCAAGCGCAATTCTTGAGGTGTAATTTCATAAGCATCACGAAAGGCACGTGTAAAGTGGGATGCGCTGTTGAAGCCGACTGAATAGCCAATGTCTTTGATCGGAGTCTTCGGAAATCGAACGAGATCGTCTGCGGCGGCGCGCAAGCGAAGATAGCGAATGTAGGCGCCAAGCCCGCCGTCATGTTCGAACAGCCGATAGATTGTGCTGCGCGGGAGCCCTAGCGATTCAATGACGCCCTCGGGCGATAGCCCGCCTTCCTGCAGGTTAGAGCGTACATAGCGTCGCGCATATTCGTACATCAGCGCACGGTTGACGGCTCGCTTGCTGCCGCTCAAACCAGCCTCTTCCCCGAATGCGACCACGATCAGTTGAACCAGGTCGGCGAGCTTGCGATGGGCGTCCTCGAACCGCACGAACCGGAAGTTCTCGACAAGCGCCTTGGCACGCTGGACTATAAGCCGTGTGCCAGGCTTGCCCGGATCGAGCACGCGGCCGTGTATCGCTCCCGGATCGGGAAACACTTGCCGCAGTAAGTTGGGGGGCACCAGAAGCGTGATGTATCGGCATGCCTGCCGCAGCACGCGTACGGGTTGATCGAGGTCGTTGGCAAGCACGCTGCCCCCAGAAAAGGCGTACCCACGCCTATTGGCGTGCGTCATTGCCGAATGCGCATCACCATCCAGGAAAATGGTAAAGCCGATGCTGCGCGCGGTATCGCGCGAAATGCGGGCGATGGTGCGCTCTATTACGACATAATCGGTAAAGGTGTCGCTAATACTGAATTCGCCGATATCGTAGCGGTCACTGACGCAGATAAAGGGCTGTCGGACTTGCTCACGCGACGGCACGATCTCGATAACATGGCCAAGCCGCTCCCAATAAGCCAGCAATTGCTGCTGCGGTGGCAACCCGGCAACATCGAATCGGCTGTAGGCAATGGCGTTCGCGACCATAAAAAGCAATCCTGTGGCGAAGTAGGATGATAAAGATGCGGCGCAAGATTACCCCAAATCGCCAATTTTCATCTACATAAAAGTGGCGGCGTGAAGTCGCCTCCTATTTACCGCGTTGTGCGAAACCAACCACATTGCCCGCTTAAATCTCAAGTCCAGAGTCAAATTGACGTTAATACGTCGTGCAGGGCCAACGTATAGTTTCGCCGACAACCGACACACCCCACTCTCACATGGATTCAACTCTTATCGAAACCGATTCCGCAGCGCATTTCCCACGCCGATACACAACCATCAAGGTAATCGCGTACTGTGGCATCCTGCAGAACATCTATTCGCTTGTGCAGTTCGCATATATCTGCGAGTTCTATCGGCAGAACTGGCAAGTAGCCGTGCATCTCCATTGGCCCTGGCGTTGGCGTTGGCCGGCTGCCGCCCCGCGGGTTTTATATATGCCTACGCACGGGAGGCGCCCGACTTCGAGGCAGCGAAGCCTCCCGCTCGCGATATGCTGCACGTCAATATTCGCCGGCTGATTTCCCCCTCGCCCCGGGGATCTCCTTCGCATGTCCTGTTCGGGAGGATGCTCAGGTGTTGCCCTGGTTTTGAGCTGCCTTCTCGATGGTGCGACAATCGAATAAGGACAAGCCACTCCTCAACACTGCACACCGATGGTCCGTTCAATCTGAAAGGATAAGAACATGCGTCGATACATCTATCTCGCGGCATTGCCTGCCACCTTCGTTGCCGGCATGTTTGCATCTCATCTGGGCACACTGGCGCGGGCCCAGGCGTCAGACGTACCGCTAACGGCGCAGATCGTTGACCTGGCAGCCTTAACCGATGCCGATCTTGGTCCACAGATTCCGAACATGGGCACCTTGCGTTCGAAGGGTCTGGTCGTCACGCCGAGCGGGACCGTCGCAGTGCAGACCGGTAACGTACCCAGGCATACGCATAGAGGTTCTGACGAAATCCAGTATGTGATTTCGGGAAGCGGCACGTTCTGGTTAGGTAACGAACAGCGTCAGATCCACGCCGGCGACTTGATCACCATCCCGAAGGGAACCGTGCATGCGGGGTCCGAGCCGACCAGCGGCGAATTCAAGGTCATTTCTATCAAGCTGCCGCCGCAAGCTCCAGGCGACATGCAGATGGTTCCCTGACGTGCCGTCGATATCCGGCGCTCCCTGATCGACGCAAGACAGACACTCGCGCGATCGTCAGGATCGTGTTCACGGACACGCTCGAAATAATCGAGCGCGCGTTGCCGCCGGCCCGCGCACGCCTCGGCGAGGCCAAGCTGTCGATACACGGCAACCTGTCATTCGCACGATCATGCCTTGACGTTGCTACGCCCAGAGAACGGCCGCTTACGAGAAAAGCGTGAGGCGGGACCCGACCCGTTTGAGACACACGGACACGATTGGCGACGGACTGCAATCGGGTCAACATGAGTCATCTACCCATATCGCTTCGCCTGCTGTTCGTCGACCATTGCGGCCAGCAGCCTGTGCGCTGGCCGTGGGCGGACGATGGCTGTACCAGTGAGACAACCCGGAATTTGAATACCAATTAACGTTAACCCGAAGGCGGGAAACGACGGTGCTGGTGGCTGCGGCGGCGGCCATAACAGCGGTTGTTGGCAACCGCGCGTGGGCGATTGGCGTGAATGCTTCTGGAAGAGGCTTGAGCGAGGGATCCGACAATTAGCCTGGACAGTACGCGCTAGCGCACTTACCGCGTGTTCATGACAATACGATGATGGTCGTCACCGGCCATCGAGCGCTTCGCCGCATAGCCAGGCACTAGCGATGCTGGCGATGCGGCGTCGTGGCGACGGCTGCGGCCAACAATGAAGTTACGTCAATTGCCGCATATAGGGGAGCAGAGACAAATGAACGTCATCGATACGTGGGCCATCGCGTCCATAAGTAAAGTGGCCATTCCCTCTCCAGACTTCACCCATGTAGTTGAAGCGGTCGTGAACGCGTACTTGCCCAAGGGTGTGGTGTTGGTTGCACTGCTGTGGTGGGTCTGGTTCAGGCCCGAACGTGCGGAAGGACCTGACGGCGAGGCCGTTCGGCGACACCGTCGCGAGCTCGTGGTGATCGCCATTGCAAGCGGCCTCATCGCGCTGGCGGCTGGCCGCCTGCTTGCGCTCTACCTGCCGTTTCGCCTGCGGCCGATGTACGAACCGGCGTTGCGTGCGTTCTTTCCGGAGGCCAACGTGGACGAGCCGGTACTGCGAACGTGGAGTTCGTTTCCGAGCGATCACGCCATGCTCTGGTGCGCGGTCGCTATGGGCATTTTCCTCGCCTCACGGCCCGTGGGGATTTACGCGCTATTGCACGCCGTGGTGCTGATCGGCCTGCCGCGCATCTATCTCGGCGTGCACTACCCGACGGACGTGCTGGCCGGTGCGGCACTCGGTATCGGCATCGCATCCGTGATGAGCGCCAGGGCGATACGCACGTGCATCGCCGCACCGATACTGGCGTTCGCGCAGCGCTATCCCGGCGTGTTTTATGGCGCCGCGTTCGTGCTCAGTTTCGAGTTGGCGACACAGTTCCAGGAGCTGCGCGTGCTGGCGCACGGCCTGGTACATGGGATGTCCCACGCGTAGAACCGCGGACATCCGTTGCCGGCAAGCGAATATTTATTTCGTGCAAAAGCATCCCAATAGAGATGAGGGTTCGAGGCGGCCCGAACACAAACAGAAATCGCATACCATTCAACCGATTACGCTCTGAGTCCCACGCCGCGGCCCGATCTCCTCCCGTCACTCAGTGGCCGTAAAACGAGGGCACGCCGATCTATGCAATAACGCCGCATCGTTCATACTTTGCATCTGCATCTGCATCTGCATCTGCATCTTCATCAGAACCAGAAATGAACAGGTTTTTTGCGGGAGACTTTGATGCGAATTTTGATTCTTGGAGCAGGCGTGGTCGGTGTGACGAGCGCCTGGTATCTGGCGCGCGCTGGCCATGAGGTGGCGGTGCTTGATCGCCAACCGGCTGCAGCGCTCGAAACCAGCTTCGGCAACGCCGGCCAGATTTCACCGGGCTACGCGTCGCCGTGGGCCGGGCCAGGCGTACCCGCCAAGGCCATCAAATGGCTACTGCAGAAGCATCCGCCACTGTCACTCCAGCCGGACGGCACCTTGTTTCAGGTGCAATGGCTCACACAGATGCTGGCTAACTGTACTAAAAGGCGTTATGCCGTCAACAAGGCGCGCATGGTGCGGCTCGCCGAATATAGCCGCGACTGCTTCGTGGCCCTGCGCAACGATACCAATATCACCTACGAAGGTCGCCAGCAGGGCACGCTGCAAGTCTTTCGCACGCAAAAACAAATGGACGGTACCGCCAAAGACATCGCCATTCTGAAGGCAATGGGAGTGTCTTATGAGTTGCTGTCTCGCGACGAACTGGCTCGCGCCGAACCGGCACTTGAAGGCTCAAAGAATAAGCTGGTCGGTGGCTTGCGTTTGCCAGGCGATGAAACCGGTGACTGCCACGTGTTCACCACCAAACTGGCCGAGATGGCGCAAGCACGGCACGTGCAGTTCCTGTTCAAGCGCAGCATCGATGGCCTGGTAGTCGAAGGTGGCACGCTAAAGGGCGTACATTCCAGCGGCGAGACATTGACTGCAGACGCTTGTGTTGTGGCACTGGGCAGCTATTCCACCGCACTGCTGCGCGGCCTGGTCAGCATTCCAGTCTATCCCGTCAAGGGTTATTCAATTACTGTGCCGATTACCAGCGCGGCGCAGGCACCGGTCTCGACCATCCTCGACGAAACCTACAAAGTCGCGATCACCCGCTTTGAGGATCGAATTCGCGTGGGCGGCATGGCCAATCTGGTGGGCTTCGACAAGGAACTGCACGGCACCCGGCGCGAGACGCTGGAATATGTTGTCACCGACCTGTTCCCGCATGCAGGCGACGTGACGCAAGCCAGCTTCTGGACTGGCCTGCGGCCTATGACCCCAGACGGCACGCCGATTATCGGCCCGACCGCGATCAAGGGCCTATGGCTTAATACCGGCCACGGCACTCTGGGCTGGACCATGTCCTGCGGTTCGGGACAATTGCTGGCGGATTTGATGTCGGGCACAACACCGGCGATTACCGCCGACGATTTTGCGGTCAGTCGCTACAAGAACTAACCGGACAGGCAACAGGGTGTGCAACCTTGGCAGCAGGACCTGCTTGGTGTCACCGCCTGTTTTTGCTTATGCGCTCCCATTAAACGGCAGGCCGGGTTCGACCCGGCAGAGACCTTCAGTTTTCCCGGAAGCGGTCATTGCCACCAGCGCCCGCTCGACAGAGTCGTGACACCGATGGGATTTGAACAATGCTGAGGAACTATTACTTCGCTAAGCTCCGAAGTGCTCTCGCGCAAAATCCAGAAAGCTCCTCAACTTGGGCGTCACGCGGCGATCACGCGCATATAGAACGTGTAATGGTCGCGAAGGCGCCTGATAATCCGGAAGCACAACAACCAGACTGCCCCGATCGAGTTCGCCCTTCGCCAGTTCCACGGGCTGAAGCATGACCCCGACGCCCGCCACGGCGGCCGCCAGCAGCACCTCACCATGGTCTCCCATGAACCGCCCCGAGACCTGCACAGCGACGCGGCCTTCAGGGCCATCAAACGTCCACTCCGATCGTAGTTCCGTATGCGTAAAGCCAAGGCACTCATGGCGCTCAAGATCTGCGGGGAATGTTATGCGCGGGTTTGCAGCAAGATACGACGGCGCGGCGCATAGCACTAACCGGTATGGAGCCAGTGGCTGAGCAATCAGGCCGCTATCCCCCAGTTCGCCAATCCTGAACACTGCGTCATAACCCTCGTCAATCAGATCGACGGCTCGATTCGACAGAGTCACGTCAACTGCGACCTGCGGAAACGCCTTAAGGTACTCCGGCAACTTAGGCGCCAAGGTGTGCATCCCGAAGCTCACAGGCGCATTTACCTTCAGACGGCCAGTCGGCATTGAACGGGTCTCGGCTACGAGGTTTTCGGCCGCCTCGACCTCCGCGAGGATGATCTTGGCGCGTTCGTAATAAGCCCGGCCGATATCTGTCGGGCTTTGCCTACGGGTCGTTCTGTTCAGCAGACGCACGCCGAGACTCTGTTCCAGCGCCTGGACGTATTTTCCGACCAGTTGTGGCGACATCTGAAGCGCATCCCCAGCCGCCGAGAACGAACCCAATTCGACTGCTTTCGTGAAAACGCTCATACCCGCGAGGCGATCCATTCGAAACATCCTGTTGTGAATGT
This sequence comes from Paraburkholderia sp. WS6, assembly GCF_030464835.1. Taxonomy (NCBI): domain Bacteria; kingdom Pseudomonadati; phylum Pseudomonadota; class Betaproteobacteria; order Burkholderiales; family Burkholderiaceae; genus Paraburkholderia; species Paraburkholderia sp. WS6. The sequence continues at coordinate 63,168 of NZ_JALQCK010000027.1, read as the reverse complement.
CCAAAGATATCACGCATTTATCTCAATGGATTTGCAGTCTAGACTTGTTGCAGTTGTCGTAAGCGGGCCGAACCCGGCACGTACGCGACCTACCGCAACCTGCTCCGCTCTCGTTTGGCGGCGCACGCAAACGACGCCGTTGCGGCCGACCATACTTACTTACAAGGTTCAAATCATGTCCGCCGAATCGAACAAACTGTTGACGTCCCGCTTTGTTGAATTCATCAATACAGCCAGCGAGGCGCTTGCCGAAGAGCTTGTTGATGCCAATGCAATCTTCCACGCCCCCGTCAGCCCGGATCCTTTCATTGGACCGCAGGGGTACATGAAAATCCTTGGCATGATGCGCTCTGGTTTCCCCGACATTCAATGGACGCTCGAAGAAATGATCGCGGAAAACGACACGGTTGCCGCACGTTTCATCATGCGCGGTACTCACCAAGCCACCTTCTTTGGCATGCCCGCAAGCGGAAAGAAGATCCAGGTTCAGGCCGTGAACTTCTATCGTTTTTCCAACGGGAAGATTGTCGAAGAGCGCGGGCAACCTGACCTGTTGGCCCTCTTGCAGCAAATCGGTGCGGTTCCAGCCTGAGCGGAAGATAGTCGCGACCGCCGTATGCACTTTCTGTCGAGGCGATGGTGCATAGGCGTTCCTTTTTTCGCGAGTTGGATGCCGAACAGGCGAGTCACAACGGAACCGCGAATACATGTCGGGAACACCGCGGCCGGTCCCTACTAAAGGGCACCATTACGCATGTCGATCTTCGCGTATAGAAAGATGGTTTGCCGCGTGACCTTACTCACGCCGACGATCCTGGTCACAGCACCGAAGGTCGTCAAGCAGTCGGGGCATACCGCCGCTGGCCCCCTGGTGGGATGCATCAAAGGTCAGGGTGACGAACCCTTGTCCGGCGGCGCCCGTCTTTATTCAGGGGCGTATGAAAGGGATGAAGACAGCTCGCGGTGGGCATTCGCCTGAGCGAGCAAGGTGTTCGCCTTGGATTCAAAAGCTTCAACTGCATCCGCGCCGGCGGCGAAGCGAGCGGGCGGCTCTTCCTGTGCCGTCAATTCCACTAGCGCGGCGGCGAGTTTGGCCGGATCGCCACCCTGCTTGCCGTTCATGCCTTTCCACGCAGTCACGGTCTCCTGAGTGCGGGACGCATAGTCATCAATGGAGAGTTCGGCGTAGGTAGTTGAGTCTGCGCTGAGGAGATCTGTTCGGAAAAAACCTGGTTCTACCAGCATGGTGCGAATGCCAAAGGGAGCAATTTCCTGGGCAAGCGACTCCATCCATCCTTCGACGCCAAACTTTGCGGCGGCATACGCACTGCAAAACACACCAGCAGTAATGCCAGCCGTCGATGAGATTGTGACTAACAGGCCAGAGTGCTGCTTGCGCATCACCGGCAATACAGCCCGGGCAACATTCATCGGGCCGAACAGAAGCGTTTCGAGCTGGCTACGCACCTGGGCGGGGCTAAGCTCCTCGAAGAAGCCCCCATAGAAGTTCCCCGCGTTGTTGACCAGCACGTCAATGCGACCAAACCTCTGGACGGTAGTTTCGACGGCGGCCTCGGCATCCGCGGAGCTGGTCACGTCCAGCTGGGCGACCAGAAGATTATCGTGATCGCCGATGGCGTTCCTGACCTTTTCAGGATTACGCCCGGTCGCCACAACATCGTGGCCGCCCGCCAATGCTGCCTTGGCGATATCCACGCCCATGCCGCGACCGGCGCCGGTAATCAGCCACACTTTCTTGCTATTCATACGTAGGTCCTTTGTGTTCTTGATGCCCCGAAATTCGAGCATCGGATATGAATTAACTGGCTTCAGTGTCGCGCGATTGGCACCGGGGAGGTTGCCGAAAGTGCCGAACTTCTTGCCTAAACTGACGAAGCGTGCTTAAAGCCACGCGAATGGTCTTCTACCGGAGTAAAGTGTTTCCATCGTCTTGGCGTTTGAGATTTCGCATGAAATACCGGGTTTCCGAGCCAATGAGTACGACTACCGCACGCACGGCCGGCCTCGCGCGAGCCATCGCCCGCTTTGCCCAGTCTGACGGCGACTACACCACAGCCATACCAGCCCTTTCCCTTCACCGCCGGAAGGGGCCAACCGAGCCGTTGCACTGCATCTTTAGCCTCGGGCTGGGCGTCGTTGCGCTGGGCCATAAGCAGGCGTTGGTAGGAAAAGAGGTAGTGAACTACGGCCCCGGCCAGTCGATGCTGGCAAGCATCGACCTGCCTGTGATCTCGCACGTCACGCGCGCGAGTATTGAGGAACCGATGCTGGGCCTGATGCTGACACTGGACAGCCGTGACATCGTGAAGACAGCTGCGGAGATGCAGTTGCCGGCTCCGCCTCGAACGCCAGCTTTCACGCCCATCACGATCGAAACTCTTGACGATGCCCTGATCGGCGTCCTGATTCGGCTGATCGAATTGCTGGACCAACCGGCATTGGCTCCGCAATTGGCGCCGCTCTTTCAGCAGGAAATCATCGTGCGACTTCTCGCTGGCCCCCACAGTCCGCAGTTACAGCACCTTGCGGCCAACGGATCGCCGAGCCAACAAATCGCCAGGGCCGTGACATGGCTCAAGCAGAATTTCTCGAAGGGACTCCAGGTGGATGACCTGGCCGCGCACGCGCACATGAGTCCTTCGACGTTCCGTCAGCATTTCCGCAACATCACCGGAACAAGTCCTCTGCAATACCAGAAGCAGCTGCGCCTGCAGGAGGCGCGGCAGTTGATGCTCAACCTTGGCATCGACGCGGGTAGTGCCGCGATCCAGGTCGGCTACGAGAGCGCCTCGCAGTTCAGTCGCGAGTACAGCCGTCTGTTCGGCGCGCCTCCGCAGCAAGACGTGAGGCGACTGCGGCTGTCGTGATGCGCACGTTCGCGACCCGCAGGAAGCTATTGTTGACGATCCAGGTCACGGGGTCGAACGGGTGCTTCGTGGCCGAACTCAGCCGGATACGGAGTGCCAGCGAAGACTTCTGGAAGGCCGGTAGACCTCTCCCTTGAAACATCACCGATAGGCCACCCATACGGCAGCGCTCAAGAAAACAGTTTGGGTGATTCAAATGCCGTTTTGCGCCGACGTCGCGAAGGCGTGGATCGAGTGGTTCGCGCGGGAGCTTTCTTGCCAACCGAAGCGAGGCGCTCATTGAGATCCGACAGCGCTTTCCAGACAGACGTGCGATCGGGCTCCCGCCAACGCCAGTTCAAACCGGTTCACCAGTTGCGGCAGGCTCAATTCCCCAATCATCTTTCGAGCGAACTCCAGCTTCGGCATAAGAACGCTCCCCTAAGTCCTCAGACGACGCGCCGGCATCGGCGTCACCACAAATCGTCAAGATCCCGCGACATCTGGTTTTTTGTCTTGTCGCCGGGACGTCCGCCGCTTGCCTCTCCCTCTGGCGACGTTGGTTTTAGCACATCGAAATGAAAAACCACATCCACGCAGATCCGGACAAAGCAAGCGTGCGGCCGGTTCGTGGTGAAAGCGCTTTCAGGGGGAGCGACACTACCCTCTCCCTCCTGCGCTTCCCTGTTCACGCCGCGTCCGCTAGCATCGACTGACGACAGTCAGCCGCGGCACACCTGCACACATATAGAGCCCGAGCCTCTTCATCCGAAGGATCGTCAATGGCCAGCAAATATTCAATGAACAGTTCTTCACCTGCGCCGATCGGCCGGAGTGTGTGAATGAAAATCCGATTGCCGTCTTCGATGGTTTCGCAGTTAGGCGCGCATGCGTGGTTGAGCCACCGTGCGCTGTTGCCGCCGCGGCTGCCGTCAATGACGCGTCCGTCCGACAGGCCGAAGAGGAACGTATGTCCGGCTACGCCTTCACGCCGGTGCCGGCGAACGGCAGCCCGCCACGGCGTGATTTCACCCTTGTACTCAAGCACGCGCTCGCCCGCCGCGAGCGCATGCATGGCGAACACGCCTTTGCCGTGAACTGAAGACCGCCGAACGATCACGCGCCGCATACTCTTTCCTTTCCCGATGTCAGCGCGAGTATACGAGCAGCAAATTTCCGCATCCAGTGCGATGGGATGGGCCGCACTTGCCACGTTCGGGTATCGGCGGTCATATCGAAGCTGGATAGTCGAGGTATTTGATCCGCAGGCACCCCGGAATGACCGACCGATCGGCCCGCGAAGAGATCCAGCTTCAGGATAGCTGGGCCGCGACCTTTCCGCAAATCGCGACCGGCGGCTGTCGCCCGCTGTCAGGCTCCGTTCACGGCATCCTTGAACGCCTTGCCCGCCGTGAACTTGACGGTCTTCGCGGCAGGGATCTGGATTTCGGCGCCGGTCGCCGGATTGCGGCCGACCCGCGCGGCGACCGCATCCACCAGTTCCTGTTTGTTCATTGCTAATTCCTCTTTGTGGTTGTGTTGTCGCCACCCTACCCGATCGGCGCGCCTTCACGCAATCACCAGCAGCAGGCGATCCCATTCCGCGGCGACCGGATCAATTGCAGGTGCACCGAACCCACCACCCGCCACGTGCGGGGCGGCCGGATACGCGCGAACACGCCTGGCTGGCTGCGAATTGATTATCCGCTGCCCCCAGCGGTCCCACAGCTGACTCGCAACGCTCGAAAATGCTTGATCAGAGCGGGCCGGACCTTCAAAGCGCCGCTACAGGCATCGGTAGCGATCTGCGGGTAAATTGCGGGTAGAAATTCATATTGTCACTCAGCAATGAGCCATAAAGTCCCGACCAGCAAGGCTCTTCGCGATCCTAAGTTGATCCTGAATAACGACTACCATCTGGTTCACCACGACTTGCCGCATGTTCCCTGGTTTGCACTCCGGAAGGTCTATGAAACGTCCCGGCAGCAGTACATAGAACGCTCGGGCGGCTTTCTCGTGCACGGGTACAGCGAATGGTTGATGCTTTACGCATTCGCTCTGGTTGCGACTCCGGTGCATGGCGGCAATCTATCCGATTTCATTCAGAGAAACCCGCCTGCTTCCGCCCGGTTTGCGGGTAAGTTGCGAGGCACTTTCATGGCAGTTGTCCGTCAAGGAGAACTTCATGAAGCTCATCCGTCTGCGACTGCAGAACGCCGAAGCGCAGGACAAGTTACATAAACTCCGGGGCCGCGAGGCCGCGTGTTTCCACGCGCTATGCGAAGGGTTCGCCACTCGGGACCATGCCGGTGCACGACAGGCGACATTCACGGCAAATCCCATCGCTAGTCGAAGAGCTGCGGCACCGGCTGAGCATTTCTACGCTACTGCGCGTCTGAATGAAAGGCAACGCCGCGCCTCATGGTCGAAAAGTCGGTCGCTACCCCCAGGCACCAGAACAGCCCGCTCTCCAAGTACCTGACGCGACGATTCACGCTCTGGACGTCCATCAAAATCAGGTGCGATGCGTGCGCTACATTAACGGCGAGAGTTAAACGAATCCGCGCCAGTAGCGATCACGGCTAAAGGAGTGCCCGACGCGGACGCATCAGTCACGACACCACCGACGCCGCTGAAGCCAGCAACGCGAACCTGTGCCGTAACGCGTGGTGCATTTTGCGCAGCGAGCGTCAACGCGCTTTGGCCGCGTTGCGAAGCCGGTGCACCGTCAATCGGGTTATATGACGGTGCGGGACCAAAGCCGCTCGCAAAGACAGGGGGCGCCAGGAAAGCCGTTGCGGCGACCATGGTCATTGCGAGCAGATTTGTGCCGACGAACAACAACGGCGCAGCGAGATTCTTTTTCATGATGTTCATTCCAATGTGTCGTAAAGGTTGTGGGTCTGGCGTGCGTTCATTGAACGTCGTCAGAGCCGCGGCGCAGTAGCCGCTGCCGGACTCAGTTCGCTGCGAGGAAGTTCTGTACCGCGGCGATAGTCGGCGCGGGCGCTTCGTCCATCAACCAATGACCGGCGTTCGGCACGATGACTTCCTGCACGTTCGTCGCCGCGTTGCGCATCTGGACCGCCACGTTGGCGCCGAAGGCCTTCTCTGCGCCGATGGCGAGCACCGGCATCGTCAGCTTCGTCTGCATCGCCTTGAGGTTGTCGGCGTCATCCTTCTGGTCGATCGCGAGGAACTGGGCGAACGCGGAATGCATCGCGCCGGGCTTCGCGTAGATCGCGGCGTAGTGGCGGCGGGTCGCTTCGTCGATCTTCGACGGGTCGCCGGCAAACTCGTCCCAGAAACGGTCCAAGTAGATGCGCTCGCGGCCGGCGACCAGGCGCTCTGCGTCCCGGCCGCCGAAGTTGAAGTGCCACAACGCGGGCATGCGCACGATCTGGTTCCACGGCGGGATGCCGGGTACCGGCGAATCGATCACGACGAGGCCGCTTGTTTTGTCCGGATAGCGTGCCGCGTAGGCATACGCAACCATCACGCCGATGTCGTGGCCCACGATGTCGGCGCGATCGATGCCGAGCTTGTCGAGCACGGCACGGATGTCGCCGGCCTGAGTCCACTTGTCGTAGCCGCCGGCAGGGTGCGAGGACAGGCCCATGCCTCGCAGGTCGGGCACGATGACGGTGTGGTCCTTCTCGAGCGCGGCAGCCATCGACGACCACATGTCGCCGGTCTCGCCGAAGCCGTGAATCAGCACGACCGCGGGCCCGTGGCCGCCGACGCGGACGTTGATCGTCGCGTCGTCGTTCACCACCTGCGAGGTGCGGAAGTCGGCCGGAAAAGGCGTGGGCGCGGCGTACGCCGACAGGGTGCCCAGCACCAGGCTGGCGGCAAGGCCCGCCACGACTCGGCGGAAACGGCGGGAGAGCGTGGACGAAACGGCTGCGGACATGCTCGCCTCCTTAGCACGGAGGGACGGGCACGCCGGATTCGAGAACGTTCGCCGGATGCCGTGACGCCAGTCACGCTTTGCCGTCAGGTCTGCACCCTCCGAACGCGCGCCGTCGGCCACAACTCGTGCAAGTTTTTCGGTGTGTCCGTGGGGGGAGTCGTGGAGAACAAATGCTTTCGCCATGATGAATTTTCCTTGCCCTGGGGCAATGCGGATCGGTTGAGATGCGCTGCAGTTCGGCGGTCGAGGCCGGGTGCGGCATCGACTTCACGCATTTTATGACGGTCGTCAGAAAACCTGCAACAGATTTTTGTGACGATCGTGATAAAATGGAATCTTGAGTTGTTCACTCTCACCATTAACCGAAGGATCCAGATGGCCAGGCCCAGGGAATTCGACGAAGACACGGTGCTCGAAGCCGCAATGCAACGCTTCTGGAATAACGGCTATGAGGCGACATCGATGCGCGACCTCGCCGACCTCACCGGAATGACTACGCCAAGCCTCTACAACGCGTTCGGTGACAAGAGAGCCATCTACCGTCTCGTGCTCGATCGGTACGTCGGTCTGGCGCTCGAAACCTGCTCGGCGATTTTCGGAGGCGATGAGCCGCCCTTACGCGCATTGGAGCGGTACTTCGATGCAACGATTGAAGAAGCGCTCGCCGACACGCTTCACAAGGGGTGTTTTGTCGTGAACACAGCGCTGGAGGTGGCGCCGCACGACCAGGGCTTCAAAGATGTTGTAACCGGAGTCTTTGGTGAAATCGAAAAATGTGTCCGCGACTGCGTCGCGGCTGGGCAGCGCGAAGGATCAATCCTTACCTCGCAACCTCCCGCCGACATCGCGCGGCTCGCACTGAGCACTATCCTGGGCCTCCGGGTCCTGGCCCGCGCCAATCCCGATCGCGAACTGCTGAGCGGGGTCGTTCGGCCGTTTTTCGTTTTGCTAAGGACACCGACTCAGGCAAGTGGTGAATGAGGACGGAGAGTCGCGTTCGCGGTGGCGGCACCGGGTAGTTGTCGATGCCGCCTACAGACTAATCCGCCTTCACGCCTTCAACCTGAATCTGCAAACGGGTCAGCGTCTTGAAACCGTAATTGGTGCCCCAAGCCACGCCGTAGTCAGCGCGGTCGAATTGCGCGCTGGCTTCTGCACCGCACACTTCTTTCTTGGTCAACGGGTTCATGAAGCACTTGAACGAATCAATCTTCAACGTCAGCGGCTTGGTTACTCCATGAAACGTAAAGTCACCTGAGACTTCGACCGGCGTGTCGCCGTCAAAGCGGAGCGCACTGCCCTTGAATGTCGCGCTCGGGTATTTGCTGGCGTCGAGGAAATCAACTGACTTCACGCGCGTATCGAGTGGCACATTGCCGGTGTCGATCGACGCGGTGTCAATCGAGACGTCGACCGTGCCAGTCTTCGCCACGACATCAAGCGTCACGACGCCGCTGCTTTTCGTGAACTTACCCCGCCACACCGAAATACCACCAAAATGGTCGGCTTCGAAGCTCGGATAGGTGTGCCTCGGGTCAAGGTTGTAAGTTGTCGGGGTCGCCATGGCTGAGCCGGCGATCACGGCAAGAACGCCGACTGCGATCAGGTGCTTGTTCAAATCAGACTCCTTGAGTGTGGCATATGTGTTCGGCAACGGTTTGAATTGTGTCAGGATCGCTAACGAATTTGTTCGTGGCGTGGCAAGCATATCGGCGACGTTCACGCAGTTATCGTATCCAGGTAACTTGCCGAGGACAAGTGAACAGGTTACGTATTCTGTTGCCGTCTGCGCAACAGTGTCGCCTGGCAAATCACTGAGACGAACAGGCACCGGCGCTGGTCAGAAAAGCACCATCGTCGCTAACAGTGAGTTAGCTGCCGAAGAAAAATCAACAGGAAAGAGAGCGTCAAAGACAACAGAAGGCGAAGCGTTATTCACGTCGGAATGGACGCGCTGCGCTGTCTGCGGGTAGGTCAACTCCAGATTAAAACCATCGGCTGGAATTCGGCATAAATCGACACATCATGCCTTCAATCAGGCAGACTGAATCGCGAACTGCTTGTGGGCCTCGCGTCTATGCAGCGGCCATCATCGGCCCGAGCTGGGATCGTGCCACGTCAACGAAAGCCTGCATTGCACTCGAGACATAAGCATCATGCCGCCGGATAAACAGCGTTTCGACGTGCGCCTTTTCCGGCGATATCGTGTGGATACTGACGAGGTCCTGTTCCGCTGCCGCCGAAACCACGCCTCGCGGCAAGAGCGTGATACCAATCCCAGCAGCCACGCACGCAATGATCGCATCCATTGAACCAAACTCGAGGGGCGCAGCCGTGAACACCCCCATTTCGGTAAGCAATGTGTCGAGCCGCTGACGGTAGGAGCAACCCAAACGGAAGACAATTGTTTTAAGGTCCGGTACCGATCTGATCACTTCCAGCGAGCGCATGGTGCGCGGCGTGACCAGAACCAGCTCCTCATGAAAGACTGTCTCTGTGTGAAGGTCCGGATGGTCCAGCGGACCAGCTATGAATGCCCCATCAAGCCGGCATTCCGCGACATCGGCAGTGAGACCGCAACTCGTGCCGGTCGTCAGGGACAGCCGAACTTGCGGATACATTCGAGCAAAATTACTCAATATCGGGGAAAGCCTAAGCGCCGCCGTCGTCTCGAGCGTTCCAAGTGTCAGAGCGCCGCCCGGTGCGCCGTCATCCAGCGCAGCTATCCTGGCATCCGTAATGAGCTTCGCGATACGCGCGGCATACGGGAGCAAGCGCTGCCCCGCAGGGGTCAAGCTCACGCCACGCACATGACGCTGAAAGAGAACGACGCCGACCTCCCGCTCCAGCGCTCGAATGCGCGCTGTCACGTTCGATTGAACGGTATTTAGCTCGGTAGCTGCCCGGTTCATACTGCCATGACGAGCTACGGCTTCGAAGACTTTGAGGTCGGCAACGTCCATGCTTCACACCTGTATGAAATGTTCACAACCTTGGTAAAGCTTCTCTTCCATCCTACATCAAAGCGAAATTAAACATCCAACGGATACAATTCCCATTGGATATCTTCGCGAGCACCGGAGAGGTTCGAGACAATCAAAGATCAGACGTTTCGCACCTGGCGCAAAGACGCAGCGTAAACGGCGAAGGCGGATCTCGAGGACCCGCCTTCGAACCGAACAGACGCAATGCCGCTCTGCCCGCGCTGGAACACCGCGTTGACCGGCTCGCAGGCTCAACCACCTGGCGGCGACCACACTTGCGCGTGCCGCCGTTCCTGAATCTAGTGGCCAACCGGCCTTGCGAATACCCGACGCTCTTGGGGAGCCGCACTCCGCGCCCGATCCGTATCTGCCTGTTTGCTGCGGTCCAGCACAGACACCAGCCAGCACGTCACAAAGGCGAGCGGCATAGTCACTATGGTCGGCGGATCGATCGAGAAAAGTGGCTTCGCATTCCCCATAACATGCACCCAGACCGCTGGGCCCGCGATGGTCAGCAATACGGCGGAGACCAGGCCGACAGTTCCTCCCGCAACGGCTCCAAACGTGGTCAATCGTTTCCAGTAAAGGGCAAGTAGCAACACTGGAAAAGTCGAGCTACAGGCGACCGAGAACGTGAGCCCAAGCATATAAGCCACATTCTGTGTCCTGAATGCAATGCCCAAAACCACCGCGATCACGCCAAGTACCAAAGTCGATATCCTCGATACGCGCACTTCATTCGCCTGACTTGCCGTACCTTTGCAGAACACACAGGCGTAAAGGTCATGCGAAACCGCCGAAGAACCGGCGAGCGTCAATCCCGACACAACCGCAAGGATGGTGGCAAATGCAACTGCCGATATAAACCCCAGCAACGCGTCTCCCCCTACCGCCTTCGCAAGATGGACGGCAACCATGTTTATCCCGCCCAGCGGCTTGCCTGCAGCATCCAGGAAGTCCGGATTAGAGGCGACCAGAGCGATAGATCCGAATCCGATGACAAACACGAGTGCAAAGAATATGTTCATAAAGACGCTCGCCCAAAATACTGAACCCCGTGCAGCCCGTGCGTCAGGAACCGTGAAGAAGCGCATGAGAATATGCGGCAGGCCTGAGGTACCGAACATCACCGCGAGACCCAACGAGAATCCCGATACAGGATCTCTGGCCAGAAACTGAGGGCTAAGGATCGCATTGCCCTTTGGATGAATCTCCACCGCGCGCCGCAACAATTCGGAGAAGCTGAAGTCGAAATGTCGCAAAACCAGAAAGCTCATCACAACTGTGCCAGTCAGCAGGAGCGCTGCCTTGACAAGCTGCACCCAAGTTGTGGCGACCATGCCTCCGAAGGCCACATAAAACATCATGAGCGTGCCCACAAGAATTTCGGCGTATACGTAGTCAATGCCAAACAGTAGCTTGATCAACTGCCCCGCCCCCACCATCTGCGCGATCAGATATAGCGAAACAATGCATAGCGACGCGCAGGCCGAGAAGATACGAATCGGTTTCTCGCCAAGACGCACGGAAACCGCGTCTGCGACCGTATATTTACCGAGTTTTCGCAGTCTTGTTGCCACCAGAAAAACAACAATCGGCATCCCTGTCGAATACCCAACCGCATAGACCAGACCATCAAATCCGCTACTGAACACCAAAGCTGTCAGGCCAAGGAACGCGCCGGCTGACATGAAGTCGCCCGCGATTGCAAGACCATTCTGAAATGCGGTTATCTCGCCGCCTGCCGCGTAGAAATCGTCAGTCGACTTGGTTCGCTTCGCGGCCCAGTAGGTAATAGCCAGTGTCGCTAGAACGAAGGCAAGAAAGAACACTATTGCCACACCGTTCCCGCTACCCACGCCGCTTCCAGCGGCAAAGGATTCAGTACTCACAACGCACGCGGAAACTGACAGCGCGGGCAAAACGCCACACCGAAGCATAGTCATAGCAGGTCACCAGGTAATCAGCGGATAACTTTCGGCTGAATCGATACGAAATCTCGCGAGTCTGCGGCGTTTTCGACCAGTACATACAGCCCGATAAGCAGCACGCCAGCGATCAGAATTACTATTCCGTACAGAAACGCAACCGTAATCCTTGACCCATCTACCACCGGCGAAGCGAGCGTTGCCGGCGACACGGCGGCAAGCGTAATGAATCCAAAAAACATCAACACTTCGACGAGCGTCAGGAATATTGCCAGCCCTACCCTTTCACGTCCGGTGCCGACACCGTCGACCTCCATCGTTGTTCCGCTCATATCTCCTCCATATTTTTTTGTACTACGTATTATTTAGGTTGAATAACCTGCTTCCCATCGAACCTGACATAGACAAACCTAAGGTTTCGTCATGTGTTCCATCAATGTCGCGTGGATATGAAACGCTGGCCGCCGGGCGCCACACCGGCGGAACGCAGAAGAAGCCCTCAACACACAGTTGCGCGTAGCTACCCCGCAGATTTCTTGAAGTCCTCCCCATTGATCCGACTGGAAATACTGATATTTTCAGCCGGGTGTTCATGCAAGATCACGTTAATGATCTTCGGATCCGACCCGATCGAGTCGTGCGTGACCTGGATGATGTCCCTGATGAGTTGTTCACGCCGTTGATGCGTGAGACCGGTCTTGATATGGCATTCGATGAAAGGCATGATGACTCTCCGGAAGTTCTATTTAAGACGGCCAATTAGTTCTTTGTCGTTCGCAGCACCTTCGACATACTCGGGAAGGTGCTCGCCATGCTCGACGAAATTGATTCCACGTCCTTCGCGAATCACAAGAAAAATGTCGTTCTTCGTCTCACCCGTCGCGGCGCTGACCACCCGGAGTAATCCTGCGGCAAGCAGCCGCTTCTGTTCGTCGGTCCGGCCAAAACGCATGTCACAAGAAATGAGTGCCATATATATCTCCTAAAAATCTTTATGGACTATTGAATCCCCGGATGCATCACCGGGAATCGTGGTTCAGGACTGACCTTCACCATAAGGTTCATCAATTCTTCAATTGAGTGTTGCTCCAGCGTTGAGACCAGATCGATGATCTGGTTTCGAAGCGACTGGTCCGCGTATTGTTCGCTCAACCAGTTGAATTTCTCGACGGTGCGTTCCCATGTGAACGGGTTGTCCAATCCGCCTTCGAAGCCCACATGCTCCTCGGCCAACACGCGACCATCCTTGCATTTGATCGTCACGCGTGTGTTTAGCTCTCGTGGGTATTGCGCCGAGAATTCGGCATCAGGCTTCACAGTCACCCTTTTGAGCAATGCCTGCGCATCGGCAGCCTGTACACGCTCGGGTTCGAGCTGAGCCGGGCCAACCTGATCGTCGAGCAACGCTGCCGCAATCAGGTACTTGAGGTTGTAGTCCGCCTGTTCTTTAGTCTGAGGGCTATCCTTTGGGCCGAAGCTGCCGCCGCCGGCAATTTCAAATCCGGTCTGAAAGATGTCACATTGGACTTCATCCACGTCACCGCTCTTCAAACCATGTTTGCGCTTTAACGCGAACGTAGCCTCGAGAACGGGCTGGCCGTGAATGAGCGAGCAATATTTCTTCATGACCGTCTGATGAACGACCTCGAGTCGCTGGTCTTCCCAATCGACTTCGAGCGGTTGATCAAACATTCGCACCAGACCATTGGGCCCCTCAAAAAGGCGGAGAGGACCTGTAAAACCACGCTTGGCGAGAGACGCTGAATAGACGGCTCTCATACCCGTGATACCGGGAGAGAAGCCCTTCCACTGCGAAACCGGTTCGGAATGCACACATGAAAGCGAAATGTTGTCGATCGTCGCGATTGCAATCGCGTTTGCGATCTGATCGGCATCGAGACCGAACAACTTTCCCGACCCCGCCGCGGCGGACATTGCCAGCTGAATTGCGTGATTGAAGCCCTTGGCCATAACAGGAACGATCGCCGTAATGCGACAGCCAATCTCGTAGGACGTTGCCAATGCCAGCATGAACTCCTCGCCACTTGCGGACACATGTTCAGCAGCGGCCAGAATGGTCCCGAAGTTATCGCTCGGATGACAGAGTCCGCCGGGAGACATGTAGCTATCCAATAGGTCGACATACCTGACCAAACCGGTGTTGTACAACGCGGCTTGATCGGGCGAAGTCTTGCCGCCGCCAATCATTGAACACGTCCCCGAGCCACGGTACTCGTCGAACTGGTCTCGAAGCGCTTTGAACGGCTTACCTGGCAGCGCTGCTATGGCGCAACCCAGGCTGTCGAGAATATTCCGCTTGAAGACTGCCCTTGTGCCAGGCGTAAGATGCTCCGCGCGCGCTTCGTATGTAAAACGGCCGATACGCTGAGCAGTGGTAGGTGTACGCATTTGAAGTCTGTCCCTCCGAAAAATCCGGATCGCCTCGAATGGCAACCCAATGTTCTTTCCCACCGATGTCGAGTTCCGAAGTGACATGGCGGTTCTCAATCCAGTAATACAAACTCGCACCGATTGAACCGGATATCAAGCGAAGGTATTACATACGGCTATCTATTCCGGAGATAACCCCGTCACTCCACAATCCTCGTCAATGCGTCCGTTGCGCCAGCGGAGCCGCTCAGGAGCGCCCGCTCGCGCCCTCTGGTTTGCGCTGTTTCTCAACGGCAAATAGTTTCCCGGACTATTTCGTCGCCGGAATCGAAAGATCGGGTTCGGTCTCAATCACAATCAGCCACTACTCTGATGGCTTCAGACGCGGCCGCAACGTCCGCCTTATGGTTCGCGCCGCGCACGGCTGCGTCGCAGGTCCAGCACTGCGCTTATCGACTCCTGACGACGACCGGGAATCACTTGAATCGGCGAACCTGCTGAAATAAATCCGGTTTTCGATACGCTTAAATACACACCGGAGTAACCGCTCATCATCATATGTTTGGCAGCGCGTGCATATCCCATCACGGCGTTAAACTTGTAGCAGGGATTCCGGGGTGACTCGACGCGAAATTCGACGTCACCCATCAATATTCGGTCCCCAACCCAGAGCTGGGTTTCGAGCAGCCCGCATGTCGTCAAGTTCTCTCCCACCGCGGCAAACGGCAGCGGATCGTCGGCACCCGCAACGCCTGCTTCCAGCCGGCGCTCCCGCCACCACTCGTAATGTTCGACCGGATACATATACACAGCCTTCTCAAGGCCTCCGTGCACACTAAGGTCCACCTGCTCATCGCCGACCAGGCCTAGCCTGCGAACCTCGATGCAAGCCTGCTTGTGAAGCGAGCTGACAGGGATTTTGCGTATTCCGGAGTTAACTACCATCCCTTGCGAGGTGCTCCCCGCATCCAATCGGGCACTCGAACCCACGCTAACCGCGAGCAGCCGGGCGGCGATTACGTTGATGACGTCACCGTCCGATTTTTTGCGTAAAGCGAGTAGCCAAGTATCGCGTCCATTTCCCTGACGATGTTTCCAACTATCAATCTGGCCGGCAGCACATCGTGGATCAAGGCAGCAGATTCGCCTGCGATAACAGCGGCGGTGTCGTAGTCGTGATTCTCACGAGCACTTGAATACCTCGTCCGTTCCTCATGTATTTGCTGAAACAGTTCGCGTTCACGCCCAACCCATTTTTCGGAGAACTCGTTTCGCAGCACCCGGCCCGTATACGGTGCCGGCCAAACGTTATCGCGCGCTATGTCAAACAGAATCCCACGGATGGTTTGCTCACCGCCCGTGCAGTCGACAATCCGCCGTTTGGCATCGTCGTGCCCAATCGCCTCCTCGCTTGCATACATGCGGGTTCCCAGCACGATGCCCGAGGCGCCAAGCGCAAGAGATGCTGCAAAACCCCTGCCGTCGGCGATGCCGCCGGCTGCAACCACCGGCACCATCTCACCCACTGCGTCCACAACCGCTGGAACAAGTGAGATCGTGCCGCAGGCAACGCCATGTCCACCGCCTTCCGCACCTTGAGCGACGATGATATCCGCGCCCTGGCTAACCGCCTCACGTGCCATCGCAGCCGTCTGAACTTGGCAGATCGCGAGAATTCCTGCCTTCTTCGTTCGCTCGATGTGTTTGCTTGCATCACCGAACGAGAACATGATTGCAGCGGGTGAATGTTCAATGCAGACATCGATAAGATGTGGCTGTCTGGATAGACTCCAAGTAATGAACCCCACCCCGATTCGCGCCCCACGCGCCGCGGCAAACTGCTGCCGCAGCCACGCCTCGTCGCCGTACCCACCACCTATTATTCCGAATCCGCCTGCGTCAGTAACCGCTGCGGCAAGCCTGCCGCCGGCCACCAGGTCCATCGGCGCAAGCAGTATCGGATGATCCACACCCAGTACCGATTTAAGTTGCTCGTATCGCTCAAACACTGTCGTCTCCTCGATTTTTCGTCAACGAATCCGTCTCGCCTGCCACCACAGGTGTAATACTGCTACTCAGATCGCAACACCAGAAACGATTTGTTTTGATACCAGCAATCTCCTCGACAGATAGGGTGCAGTGAATGGGCACGAATGTCTGCCATTGGCGGCGAGACAAGCTCGCCGCGCGTGCCTGTCAATTGTTGATGCCTCCGGGCTCGGAGTACATCGCGGTCTGAAGAAATTGAAGCAGTTCCTTGTAGGCGCTGCTCTCATAGTTCGATTGCGCAACTAGATACGTATCGATCGTGGCGAATTTCTGCGCGCAAATATCCATCGGAACACGCTGCAAATCCAGAATCGATCTCGGGCAAAGTGCGAAACACGAACCCGCTGCGACGCTGGCCAGAATGGCGTGATAGGAAACAAGCTCCGTGACCTTCCAGTCACTGCCCGTCTCCAGACTGGTGATACCCAACCATTGCTCGAGTACGTTCCGATAGGCACAACCATCGGAAAAAGCGGCCAGCGTTTTGATCCTGAGATCCGCAGGCCGGGTTACCGTTGGATGGTTGGGTGGCAGCACAAGCAGCAGATCCTCCCGGTATGCCCGTGTTGCGCGTAGCCCGCGCGCGGCGAACTTTGGCCGCGGATCACGCGTGCCCAGAAAACTACTATCCGCAACAAAAACGCAGTCGAAATCGCCTCTCTCTACACCATCGACGAGTGAACGCGACGTACCGATCGAAATCTCCAGTTCGACCTGCGGCCACCGGCTGTGGTACTTCGAGAGCAGGGCCGGAAGGCGCGCTGCCGCGGTACTCTCCATCGCGCCAATGCTCAGTCGTCCGGGCTGCTGCTCCGGATTCATCGCAAGTCTCGCTTCTTCTGCGAGGTACAGGAGCCGTTGCGCATAGCCCAGCATTGTTCGGCCACTCGGCGTCAAGCTCATCCGCTTTCCACTTCTGGAAAAAAGCTGGACCTGTAACTCCTCTTCAAGCTGTTGCACGCGCATCGTTACATTGGACTGAACACGGGCCAGATGACGAGCCGCCCGGGTCACGCTTTGCTCGGTGGCGACGGCACAGAATATTTCTAACGATGAGAAATTCATTTCGCCCCCAATCTGATTCTCGCTCTGGAATACAACCAATACGAGTGTTCAGGTCGGCTGGACATGCCGTCAACCGGTGGACGGGCAAAACTCTCTTTCCACCGTGGCGCGAATCTACATCAAGGTGCCAAATTCAAGGTTCCGATTGTGGATTGGGCGTCTGACTCATCGCCCGACCACAGCTCCTCACAGATAAAAATCAGACGCCGCACCGTGCTGCGTGCGACGCCCGATGATCTGCAGACCCAGCTAACCTACTTCGCTGTGGGCATTGCAAATTCAGCGCCCTTTTCCGTGCTTTCCGGCCAGCGTTGCATGATCGACTTCTGCTTTGTATAGAAGCGAACACCTTCTTCGCCGTATGCATGCGTGTCGCCGAACAGGCTGCGCTTCCAGCCACCGAAACCGTGCCAGGCCATCGGAACCGGAATAGGCACGTTGATTCCCACCATCCCAACTTCGATGCGCCGACCGAATTCGCGAGCGATGTGACCGTCCCGCGTGTAGCACGCCACACCATTGCCAAACTCATGAGCATTGATCAGATCAACCGCCTCCGAGAAATCCTTCACACGGACGCAGGCAAGCACGGGTCCAAAGATTTCTTCCTTATAGATCTGCATCTCTGGCGTAACGTTGTCGAACAGCGTGCCGCCCGTGAAGAAACCGCCCTCGAAGCCGTCCACCTTCAGGCCGCGACCGTCAACGACCAGCTTTGCGCCTTCGTCGATACCGATCGCGATGTACCCTTCGATGCGTTCGAGCGCCTGTTGCGTAACGATCGGCCCCATTTCCGCGTCGGGCTCCATGCCGTTCTTCACAATGAGACTGCGCGCCCGCTCAGCAAGCTTCGGAATGATCTTGTCAGCAACATCGCCAACGAGAACAGCAACCGAAATGGCCATGCAACGCTCGCCAGCGGAACCATACCCAGCGCCAACCAGCGCATCGACAGCTTGATCGATATCGGCATCGGGCATAACTACCATATGGTTCTTGGCCCCGCCGAGCGCCTGCACGCGCTTGCCGTTCCTTGCGCCCGTTTCGTAGATGTAATTGGCGATCGGCGTCGATCCAACAAAGCTCACCGCCTTCACATCGGGGTGTGCCAGCAATGCATCGACAGCGACTTTGTCGCCCTGAACCACGTTGAAAATGCCATCGGGCAGGCCAGCCTCCTTCATCAGCCTTGCCATGAACAACGACGCCGACGGGTCTCGCTCACTCGGCTTCAGGATGAATGCGTTGCCCGCCGCAATCGCAACAGGAAACATCCAGCAAGGCACCATGCACGGAAAGTTGAACGGTGTGATGCCTGCGACAACGCCCAGTGCCTGACGCACGGTCCAGTTGTCCATGCCGGTTGAAACCTGCTCCGTGTAGTCCCCCTTAAGCAGTTGCGGAATGCCGCAGGCGAATTCGATGACATCGATACCGCGCGCGACCTCGCCTTGAGCATCGGAGAAGACCTTGCCGTGTTCGGCTGTGATGATTGCGGCCAGCTCGTCGCGATGCCTGTTCATCAACTCAAGAAACCGCAGCATGACGCGGGCCCGGCGAATCGGCGGCGTGTTGCTCCACTTCGGAAATGCAGCCTTGGCGCTTGCCACGGCGGCGTCAACATCTGCGACCTCGCCTAGCACAAGTTTGCGTGGCCGTTCGCCCGTGGCAGGGTTGAAAATCGCCTGGGTACGTACGCCTGATCCACGTACTCGCTCGCCATGAATAAAGTGGGTAACGTCGGCTGTGTCATTGAACGCTTGCATCTCGATTCCTTGGTTGATGGGTGGTGAATGAAGTTTAGGAGTCTCCATTGCCCATGCAAAGACGCTAAGATTGAAATGATTGTTTTCAATGGTGAACAAAAAGCACATGGACACGCAAAAGGTTGAAAGCCTTTGGACGCATTTGCACTGGCTGACTGTGCTTGCCGAACAAGGCACCTACACCGCAGCGGCCGCTCGTCTTGGTGTGAGCAAAGCTGCAATGAGCCAGCGCATCGCAGAACTGGAGCGAGCCGCGGGCGTCGCACTCGTGCAACGTACCACCCGCAGCGTACGACTCACCGAAGCCGGGCAGCGGCTTGTCGACAACACGCGTCTGGAGTACGAGCGCATTGCAACAAGCTTTGCGACGGTACGGGAGATGGCGGGCGTTGCGCGCGGGTTGATCCGGGTAACGGCGCCGGTGGCGTTCACGCGGCAGCAGTTGGTACCGAGAATGTCTGCGTTTCTACGGGCAAATCCCGAAGTACGCGTACAACTTGAAGCGTCCGACCGTCTGAGTTCGATCACCACCGAAGGCTTCGATCTCGCCATCAGACACAGCGCCCAGGTTCCAGAGACTCATGTCGCGTGGAAGCTGTGCGAGACGCAATCCGTGATCGTCGCGACAGCCGCTTACCTGAAGCGTCGAGGCCTGCCTGAATCACCCGCGGATCTTTCCGCTCACGATTGCCTGTTTTACCCTCGTGCGTTAGGGTCTGGAGTCTGGTCGTTCGAACGCAGAACAGCGCGACGCACGCACTCCACTCCTCTGATGATCACGGTAAACGGCCCTCTTTCCGCTAACAATAGCGAAGCATTGAGGGACGCCGCTCTTGACGATCTGGGCATCGCGCTACTACCCGATTTCACGGCACAGGCGGCGATTCAATCGGGAAAATTTGTTGTTCTCCTGCCCGATTGGCGACCAGTAGGCACCTTTGCCGAGCAACTCTATGTGGTCCGGCCATACACCCCGCACGTACCACGCGCTGTCGAACTATTTGTCACCTATCTGCGGGAAACTTTTGCCGCAGGATTTCCTTCATAATGTCCCGCCGCGTTTTCACGAGAACCCGGTAGATTTCGAAACGGATTCCCAGGCGTCAATTTCGCGGCTCAATGCGGATATTTTGTCCCGGACCACTTTTAACGCGTCATCCCCCAGCACGAGGTGGACCGGCGGGTCATCCTCGTCAATCAGGTCCAGCAGGACCTTCGCCGCTTTCGCCGGGTCCCCCGGCTGCTTCCCATCTTTCGCCAGACGGGCACGGCGGATCGGCGCAAACACCGTATCGTAGTCGTCGATGCTGTGCTCCGTGCGCACCATCGATCTGCCCGCCCAATCTGTTCGAAACGCTCCCGGCGCAACGGCCGTCACCTTGATGCCGAAACTGCGCACTTCCTGCTCCAGGGCTTCCGATATCCCTTCAAGTGCGAACTTGCTGCCGCAGTAGTATGAAATACCGGGAAATGTAACGTGCCCAGCCATCGACGTGATATTGATGATGTGACCCGTGCGTCGTTTGCGCATTGACGGAAGCACGGCCTTGATCATGGCCACTGCGCCGAACACGTTCACATCAAACTGTCGACGCAGTTCCTCGAGCGGTGATTCCTCGAGGATTCCTTCATGACCGTATCCCGCACTATTCACGAGAACGTCGATCGCACCGACGCGCTGGGCGACTTCATCGATCGTGGCATCGATGGAATCGAAATCAGACACATCGAGGAGCACGCCGTGGGCGTGATGCGCATGCAATCCCTCAAACTCAACTTTCGAGGGATCGTTCCTTACCGTACCAATCACAATGTTGCCGGCGGCCAAGGCTGCTTTCGCCAAAGCACGGCCAAAACCGGAACTTGCGCCGGTAATCAGAAAAATCCGCTGGGCGGTTTTGCTCACGATCGAAACCTCGCTTTGGGTAATCTTCGAACTACTGGATTCACTTCATCCGCGGCTCAGCACAACTCAGGCAGGCTGAATTCGTGGATCGAAGTCGAACTCGAGTCTGATACCGCCCGGTTCGTACACCATCGTGTGACGCTTGGGTCCTTCGCCCAGGTTCTCCGGTGCGAACTCAACCACTACACCTGGCCACGCGGAAACCTGGGCGAAGATGGCGTCGAGCGCCTCCTGACTACCAACCCGCAGCGCGAGGTGATGTAGACCGACATTCGCCTTGCGGTCGAACTCCACGCGATTCGCCAGATCCTTGACCTCCCACAGTGTCAGCATGACGTGCCCGTCGGACACAAAAGCGGCCGGATAGGCCGGCCTTTCACCAACCTGCGTCCAGCCCAGGGCGTTGACGAAAAAGTCCCGAGTGGCGTTCAAATTTCGGACCGTCAAACCGACATGGTCGATGCCAAGTGTTAGAGGTGCAGCAGCCATCGCAATCTCTCCTTTTAAACTCAGACAATATTAGCTAGCTCTGAAACAACCTCACATGTACCACGCGAAGGAAGCAGGAAGTGCGTTTGCGAAAATCGCACATTGTCCATTACGCCGCCGCCATCAAAGGCCCGAACGCCGAGCGCGAGACCTCGACGAAAGCGCGCATGGCGCTCGAAATGTAAGCGTCATGCCGTCGGATGAAAAGCGTCTCGACACCTGCTTTCTCAGGCGAGATCTCATGGATCGCGACGATTTCCTGCTGCGCCGCCGCCGCGACTACGCCCCGCGGCAGCAACGTGATTCCGATGCCGGCCGCGACACACGCGATGATTGCGTCCAGCGAGCCAAACTCGAGCGCCGTCACGAGAACCCCCCTCTCCAGAAGCAGCGCATCCAACTGATGCCGATACGAGCACCCCACGCGAAACACAATCGTCTTCAGGTGCGGGATCGATGTCAAAGACTCCAGCGAGAGTATCGTGCGAGGCGTGACCAGCACCAGCTCTTCACGGAAAATGGTCTCGCTATGAAGCTCCGGGTGGTCGAGCGGACCTGCTATGAACGCCCCATCCAGACGGCATTCCGCGACATCCACCGCGAGGCTGCGGCTGGTTCCGGTTGTCAACGACAGTCTGACCTGCGGATACATCCGCGCGAAGTTGCTTACTATCGGCGAGAGCCGCAGCGCTGCTGCGGTTTCCATGGTTCCCAGCAGCAGGGAACCGCGCGGCGGCCCGTCGTCCATGGCCGCCACGCGGGCGTCGGCAACGAGCTTGGCAATTCGCGCCGCGTAGGGAAGCATGCGCTGACCCGCCGGGGTCATGCTCACGCCCCGGACATGCCGCTGAAAGAGCGCTACACCCACTTCTCTTTCCAGCGAACGGATCCTGGCCGTTACGTTGGACTGGACAGTATGCAACTCGACGGCCGCCCTGTTCATGCTCCCGTGGCGAGCGACCGCTTCAAATGCCTTGAGATCGGCGACATCCATAACACTGTCCTGTCAAAAAGGCGTCTGTTTCTGCGCTAGCCGAATCGCGAATGCCTGCCCTCCAGATGCCGGCCCATGACGTTTCGCTCGCGATCGGAATGCCTCGTATTCTGGACGACCTTCGACGCGAAATTATTGCAGTCAGTGGCAATTCAATTGTTCCTGGGTGTCACATATGCGTCAGCGCCGTGCAGGCTCGAACGTGGTGCGATAGGCAAACAACGAAGGGGTGCCTCCGCTCATGAGAAACAGAACTTTTTGTCCCGCGCCGAATGTTCCGTTCTCGATGCTTTCGATCAGACCAGCGAACGCTTTGCCGCTATATACCGGGTCCAGCAGAAGACCTTCCTGGCTGGCCAAAAGCGTAACCGCACGGCGCATTGAACTGGTGGGCAACCCGTAACCGCTCCCGAGCTGGTCACCATGGAGAACAACGTCGGCGCCGGAAACCGTGAGGCCCGAATCGATCAGGTCGAGGGTTTGCTGCACTTTCTCGTACGTGGTGGCATAAGCTTTTTCGAGCGGTGCAAGAACCGTATATCCCACCACTTTTGTCGGCGGCACACCAGCAGCGATCGCACCGGCTACAAGCCCCGCTTGCATGCCGCCGCTGCCATTTGCAACAACGATATGGTCGAACGTAATGCCGCTTTTCGTGGACTGGTCGAATATCTCAAGTGCACAGGAAACGTAGCCCAAACAACCCACCGGGCTCGATCCACCGAGTGGACACACATAAACTTTTCGTCCCTCGCCGCGTAACGTTGCGGCTCGCTCTTCCGCAACCTGCAGTGCGCTAACGTTTCCTGGAACGTCATGAATGAGCGCTCCGAAGAGGCGGTCCAGCACCACATTGCCATTTTCGACGTAGTCGTCGTCTTCGATCGGAACCAGCCTTGAGAGCACCAGTTCACATTTCATTCCAACACGCGCGGCCGCCGCTGCCGTCAAGCGGGCATGATTCGATTGCCGGCCGCCGACCGTGATGATCGTATCAGCGCCGGCCGCCTGCGCCTCACCGATCAGAAACTCGAGTTTGCGCAGCTTGTTACCTCCGCCTCCAAGACCGTCAACGTCCTCCCGTTTGACATAGATTTCTGCCCCGCCCAGGTGCTGGCCCAATCTGGGAAGCGCCAGAATCGGTGAAGGTCCGTCGCGCAATTGCGCTTTGGAAAACCGGGAAAGGTCGGGTACTCGCAATGTCATTTAATCGCTCCACAAGTTGGCTGATCGTTCGCCCGGATTGGGATGGTCGACGTTGCCTCTCCTGAATTCGAATTCGCAGACCGGGATCAAGTGAAGATTATCAAACGCATCCTGTCCGGGATGACTTTATTTCGGTCACGCAGCGCGCCTGCACCAGATTGCCGAGCCATTGCTCGCGTTTGCTATTCGGCCGCCAATAGCGCATGGACTTCGGACACTACGGCAGCCCCCTCCCCGACGGCGGAGGCGACGCGTTTGATCGACGTCGAGCGCACGTCGCCGACTGCAAAAACACCTGGTACACTCGTCTGGAAGGCGAAGCGGGCGAGCGCCGACTCCGTTGAACCCGCGCGTCCGGTTATGACGAAACCTTTGTCATCAACCTCCACGCCACAGCCACGTAACCAGCCAGTGGCCGGTTCAGCGCCGGTAAAAAGGAAGAGGTGGCGGGTCGGGATTCGCGTGCGACTCCCAGCCGAGCAAAAATGAACCTCCGTCAGACCGTCCTCGTCAGACACGACAGACTCGATGACAGCATTGCTATGAATCGTCACGTTGCCGATCGAACTCACGCGATCGATCAAATATCTCGACATGGTGTCGCGCAAGCTCTCGCGTCGAATGAGTACATGTACGTGTGCGGCATAGCTCGCCAGGAAGGCGATCGCCTGTCCAGCGGAATTTCCCCCTCCCACAAGCACGATTTCCGAGCCTTGACAGAGGCGCCCTTCGATCGACGACGCCCAATAGTTGACGCCATGAATCCCACGCTGATCGAGACCCTTGATCTGCGGGCGGCGATAGGCGGCGCCGGATGCTATAACAACCGTCTTCGCTCGCGCGCACCGCCCGTCGCGGAGTTCGACCTTCAAGGGCGATTCAGCGCAGTGCAGTTTTGCCACTTCAGTAGGTATGACTATTTCCGCCCCGAATTTAACGGCCTGCTCAAATGCGCGGCTCACGAGAACGTGACCGGAGATGCCGGTTGGAAACCCGAAATAATTTTCGATCCTTGTGCTTGCACCGGCCTGTCCGCCAAACCCCTTTGAATCGAAAACCAGCACGGATAGTCCTTCTGACGCGGCGTATACGGCTGCTGCAAGTCCGGCTGGACCGGCGCCAACAATGACGACATCGTATGTGTCAGCTTCATCGAAGCCGCAAAGGAGACCCAGCTTTGACGCGAGGAGCGTTTCATCGGGATTGTGCAGGATAGCGCCATCAACCAGCACGGCCAGCGGCATCTGCCCTTCTACGTACTGCGTTTTCGAAAGGAAATCGCGAGCCTCGCGTTCCGTGACCGGATCAAGAATCCGATGCGGATGATTAGTGCGTCGTAGCATATCCGCGAGGACGATGAGTCTCGGATCGGTTGAAGATCCGAGCAGGATCGGACCACTACCGTCCTGAATCAATCCGACGCGTCGGAGAATGAACGCGCGCATGATCTCCGAGCCGAGCTGAGCTTCGGCGATCAGAAGCGACCGGAGTTGCTCGGGCGAGATGAGGAACGCGTCGACGTCAGAGATGGCAATCGCATCGACGAGATAGGGTTTTCCGCTGAGCGTTGCCGTCTCGCCGAGAAAGTGCCCCTCGCTAACCTCCCGAAAAAGGTGGGACTGGCCGAACCCGTTTCGCACGATCAGATGGACCGTTCCACGCGTCAGGATTCTCATGCCTTCGCTCTGCTCGCCAGCGCGAAACATAACGTCGCCGGCCTTCCAATGTTCCGTCGTCCCGAAGCGAGCCGCTTTGGCTATCCGCGCTTCCGTCAAACGGGGATACATCTGATACCGGCGTCGTTCAATCTGGGTGCGCTGCGCTGCCTCGACGGTTTTGTAGTCTTCAGGCGTGACACGGCCCTCTGATACACCGCCTTTCAATGTCATGGGAGTGTCCTTGCCATCCGTTGAGGGCTCGCGATGAGGCAACGGAGCATTTTCGTCATCGTTTAAATTTGAACTCATGGTCACAGTCACGCCTGAAGGCAGGCTGCGCGCTGATCTCAGACCGTTGTTAGCGTGCGCTCTGCATTGCGGCCCAGGGGTTGTGAAATCGTCGCGATCTCATTGGGGATATTCCGGGAAACCGAGCGAAAAAACTCGGTGCAGAAATTGACGAAATTCCTGAGTCTTGCAGGAAGCAGTTCACGGTGCGAGTAAAAAAGGCATATCTCGACACCACTTTCCGACGTGGAGCACTGGGGCAAGATGTGCGTGAGATGTCCTGTGGCAATGTCTTCCCGAACCATCGCTTCAGGTAAGCTCGCGATGCCGGTCCCCGTCAGCGCCGCCGCCCGAAGCAGCACTTCGTTGCCGTCCATGGACGACAAGGGAAGCACACTCACACTTTTCCCGTTTTCCAGCAGATCGATGAAATTCGTGCCCTTCTGCCTCGATGCGGGGTCCACCAGAAGGAAATGCGTGGCCAAATGCGAAGCGGTCTCGGGTGTACCGCATTGATCGAGATAGGCCGGCGCGGCAACGAATATGTGCGGCGACGTGGATAACGTCCGGCGAATGACCGCGGACTGCTCGACGAGATGAGGTGGGAGAATCGCCATGTCGAAATGGCCGTCATACAGATTCACCGCTTCTTCCTGAACGGAAATCATGAGGTTCACGTTCGGGGCGATAGTGTGATAGTCCAACACAAGTCGCGAGAGGGTTTTGCTCACCAGCATCGGGTGCACGACGAGTCGCAATCTTCCGCTGTCGATTTCACGCTCCTTCGCAATGCGGCGATTTGCTTCGTCAAGTTCTTCGAGGAGACGGCAGCAACTCAGATAGTACGACTGTGCCGCGTCTGTCACTGAGACAGTTCGGGTTGTTCTATACAGGACCCGCGTCTGGATACTCGCTTCGAGTCTCGTAATGGCCTTGGAGATCGAGCCGGTGGTCACGCCCAATGACGCGGCAGCCTTGCTAAAGCTTCGATGCTGTACGACTGCAACAAACGTCCGCAACATGTATAGCTGGTCCATCTCCTACCTCGCTGATAGATTCACAAAGCGGACATCCCCCGTGACCGGGACTGTCGCGGATGCAAAAATCCGGCGGCTGCCATCATCGCGGATGGTCCCATCGAAAGTCCGACGGACCCAATGGCGGCGTTCGTACGTTCAGGTTGTTGACGTATCACGTAGGAGAACAGCTTAGCAATGTTTCCAGAACGCATAGGCGGTTTGTCGCGATAGGGGTATCGTAAAAGTAGATAGCCATGAGACGTCGCCCCAGGTCATGCCGCGCGTTGAATGTCAGCGAACGCGTGACTGTGCTGATAGAGACCAGAAACAACATCGGCCTGGGTCATCATCCCGACGAGCCGGCCATGGGAGTCAACAACGGGTATGTGGTGATGTCCGTGCTTCGCAAACATCGGCACAACCGTTATCAATAATGTCCCCGCTTCGACAGTCTCCGGCGCCGTTGTCATCAAACTATCGACTAACGTCTCCTCGTTGCGAACAGTCCAGTGCTCGAGACACCGATCGCAGGCTTCAGCAATGCTGGCGATTCCTTCACATCCGCGAACATCCGCCCGCGTAACAATCCCAATGACCCGATCGGATTCATCGGTTACCGGCAGCGCTTTAATGCTATGTCCAAGTAAAATGTCACGCGCGGCTTTCAGCGAGGTCCGGGTTGGTATGTGGATGACCGGACGCGACATGACGTCGCCACATGTCAGCTCGCTGAAACTGCGAGCGTAAGCCAGCATCTGCACTTCCTGCAATAGCGAGGCAAGATCATCGGTGCCGATATCGAGGAGTTCTCCGCGGCGACGTAAGGCGGACTCCAGCTCGACGTGGGAGATCCCTCCGTGCGACTCGCCGGGGTCGTTTATGGCATTGCTGTCGTGCCTGGTATGAGGATAACGGTGTCCGGTGAGCGCGTGGTAGGCAATCGCACACACTAGCAAGATCAAAGATTGCACAGCGATCGGCGCGAGCACGAAGCGATATCCGAGCGCGTGAACGTTAGCCCCTCCCAATACGGCCGTGAGCGCGACGGCGCCAGACGGAGGATGCACGCATCTAAACGCGAACATCGCGCATAGCGCAAACGCGATTGCAGCAGCTGCCGCGAGCACCGGGTCAGAAATAACGTGGGAACAGGTCACGCCAATCGTGGCGGAAATCAGATTGCCGCCAACGAACGACCACGGCTGAGCAATCGGACTTGCCGGCACGGCGAAGAGCAGGACTGCCGACGCACCCATAGGCGCGACCAGGAATGGCACCAATACGCTGCTCTGATTGAAGCTGCGCATGGTTATGCCGGTGATCGTAATGCCGATCAGCGCGCCTACGCACGAACGAATGCGTTCGGACCAGCTTACCGAAATGGGTGATGGAATAAAGCGGTTAAGCCAGTCGATCATGAGATTTCGCCGGGCTCTCAGTCCGGTTTGATTCCCCGCTGCCTGCGATACTCGGCCACCGGCAGTCCCCCCCAGCCCCAGTTCTCCGTTTCCACTTCCTCGATGACGACAAACGTCGCGTCGAGGGGTTTGTTTAGTACGTCGAGCAGCAGATGACTGGCGCCTTCGATCAATCGGGCCTTTTCTTCTGCCGTGACTGAAGTTGCGCCGGGTGTGGTGCCCTCGCGGGTAATCTGAATCGTAACGATAGGCATGCTTTTTTACTCTTGACGGTGATTGACGAAGGAGCGCCGGCCAGCGGCGCTGCTGTGTGGCAAATCCTAGGCTCGCCGCCATCGCGTTTGAATACCCGCCGTGGACAAACACTCTTTCCCGGTGAGCACAGGTCACGATGCATCAAGCTGCCCCCCATCCGATTTCAGATCTCTTCTTCCCACCTGGAAAAACTGATATTCCGGCGACGAGTTGCTTGCGACGCACATGTCGCATATTCTTGCTCGCGAAATGCGTCCGTTCCAGTTCCAGGCATTGGACTTTTAGTCACTGAAATCAAAAGGAAAGCCCGTATGTCTATCGAGAAAATGCCCGCGCTCGTCGAAGCCGTCGATCTGTACTTTCAGGCACTGCACGAGTGCGATCTGGAAAAATTCGATCGGGTCTTCCACTCGAGTTGCAGCCTGTTTGACACAGACGATGGAAAGCTGACCGTCGTCCCGATTGCCGACTACCGCCGCGTGATCGCGGAACGCGTGTCGCCAATGAGCAAGGGCCAGGCACGTGACGACACCTTGATCTCCGCAAATTTTCTGTCAGCCGATACTGCGGTCACCAAGGTTCGCCTGCGCATTCACGACAAGGTCTTCATCGATCACCTGAACTGGGCGTATGTCGACGGGTGCTTCATGATTGTGGCCAAGCTGTGGCACGACATATCGGTAGCGTGATGCACAACGTCGGCAGGATGCAGACGGCACATCGGGTGCTTGCGTTTATTCCTTTTGCGGCATGAAGGGAGTCTCCTCCTGACCCTGCCCTTCTGTTGTCGCGGCGCACGCTTTCGGACGTGCGCCTTTTTTCGGCCATTCGACCTTCGCCGAATTTGTCGGCCCGCGATGGAGGAAATACGATCTACCTTCCGTCAAATTCACGAAGCCCGCGCCGCCGCGATTGCGTCGTCCAGCATCGGAGTCCCGATCAGTGCGCCGTGGATTCCGATAACACTGGCAATCTCGACAGTCTCGATGATTTCCTCCGCAGTTGCCCCATGGCGAAATGCATTGCGCATATGGATCTTGATGCCCGGCTTGTACAGATGCGTGGCGGCGACATCGAGCGCACACAGCACCAACTCCTTGACCTTCGGCTCGAGCACACCGGTCTGCCACGGAACCGAGGAGAACTCGAGGTACGCTTCAAAGAAATCCGGGGCGAGTTCCAACGCATCGTCCCATATCGGATCCCAATACCCCTGTACTTCGGTGAAACGCTGCTTCAACGCTTGACGACGGCTATCGTCAGACCCCGCCGGCTTTCGCAGACCTTCTTCCTGAAGCACCTCGGCGAGGATGGGCATCGCCACGTTCGAAGCGTGAATACCGACCGTACTGGTCAGCTCGAGTACCTCCATCAGTTCGTCCCGTGTGGCGCCAAAATCCAGCGCCGCTTTCAGATGCATCTGGACGCCGGGCGCGAAGAGGTGTGTCGATGATGCATTGACGGCAATGTAGATGAACTCCTTGACCTTGTCCTCAAGATGGTTGTGCGACAGTGGCACCGCCGAGAGTTTCAGATAGGCGTGCAGGAAATCACAATCGTTGCGAAGAATACTTTCCCACTGCGGCGCCCAGGTATTACGCACGCGAATGAACTCGTCCTTGATCGATTGCTGTCTGGTGGTAAGCGTCATCACTTCTCCGTTAGGGATAGGCATACATAGTCTGCTAACCGCCAAGGCAATCCGCGCTTGCCCAATGTTTCAGGGAAGACCCATCACGTCGTCCATGCAGTCAGTCGCATGATCAACGTCACACCCTCGCACCGTCTAGCGCGACTGACAAGCGAAGAGAAAATATACGGCTATCTGTTTGACAGATAACGATCTCCGAGAGAAACCATGCAGCGTCAATTTGATGACCTCCTTGTAGGCAGTATCGAACTGTTCTGTCTGGCGGCTGAATTGGGTAGTTTTACTGTAGCTGCGAACGCGGCAAGCGTCACACCAGCCGCCGTCAGCCGTGCCGTGGCGCGCCTCGAGAAACGACTCGGTGCACGCCTGTTTGTCCGAACAACGCGGCAGATCCGGCTGACCGACGTGGGAAGCCGGTACTTCGAGCAGTGTCGGCTGGCGCTAAGTCATCTCGTGGATGCAGAACGGGAAGCTACCGGGCAGCAGACAACGCCGGCGGGTGTACTGCGAATCAGCATGCCAACGCCCTACGGTCACTATCGCGTCCTTCCCCTGTTGGCAGACTTCCATGAGCGCTACCCGGAGGTCACCGTCGAAGCGCACCTGAGCAACCGCAACATCGACTTTGCGGACGACCCCTTCGATCTGGCGATCCGGGGCCGTACTCCACGGGATTCCAGTCTGATTGCCCGAAAGCTCGAGGACGCGGAAACGGTAGTCGTGGCATCCCCGGCTTATCTGCGAAGAGCGGCCAAGCTGGAAACGCCGGACGATTTAATCAATCACAACTGCATCCAGTTCGAGTTGCCGAGCACCGGCCGCAACCTTCCGTGGGTATTCAATCGGGATGGCGAACTCGACGAGATCACGACGCACGGACGTCATGGATCATCGGGTGATGCGCTTGCCGGCGTCACCCTGGCACGCCATGGGGCAGGCGTATTCCATACCTATCGGTTCATCGTAGAGAAAGACCTGGCGGACGGAACGCTCAAGGAAATGCTCAAACCGTATGGCGGATGTTCGCGACCGTTCATCCTGCTATATCCGCACGGCCGGCATCTGTCGTCACGTGTGCGCTGTTTCGTAGACTTCCTGATGGAAAAACTGGGCGCATAGTGGCATTTGCGCCCTCCCTCGTTACTAACGAAAAAGCATGGCCTATCGATGGCGGAATACAGGAGCACGCTTGGCAAGAAATGCGTACATGCCTTCCTTTTGGCCTTCCGTCGCGAATGCGGCGTGGAAAAGCCGGCGCTCGTGCAGCACACCCTCTTTCAACGGCGTCTCGAATGCCCGATTGACTGCCTCCTTGGCAAGCCGTACGGCAGGCAGGTTGTAACCGGCAATGGTGTGCGCTGTCTCGAGCGCAGTTTGCAGCAAGTCGGTCGAGGGAACTACGCGCGCAACGAGGCCGGCTGCGAGGGCCTCGTCAGCACGCAAATTCCTGCCGGTAAGAATCAGGTCCATTGCAAGCGACTTTCCGACCGCACGCGTCAAGCGCTGCGAACCACCAATGCCAGGCGGAATTCCGAGCTTGATTTCCGGCTGGCCGAATTGAGCATCATGGGCCGCAATGATGAAATCGCACGCCATCGCAAGTTCGCATCCGCCGCCGAGGGCATAACCACCCACAGCCGCAATGATGGGCTTCGAAATCGTCGCAATGCGGTCCCACTCGGCGAAAAGATCTTTCGCGTGCCAGTCGGCGAAGGACTTATCGACCATTTCCTCGATGTCCGCCCCTGCTGCGAATGCGCGCCCATTGCCGGTGATCACGATGGCGCCAATTCCGTCGTCCTGGTCAAAAGCTGTAAGCGCTGCGAGCACCTCGCGCGACATCTGAACATTGAGCGCGTTCAGGTTCTTCGGGCGATAGAGCGTGATCAGACCGACGCGCTCCCTTCGATCGATCTTGATGGTTTCGTACGTACCGGTTTCCGACGCGACCCCGGTAGTATCGACATTCGCGTCGATCACTTGCACGCTGGTTTGTTTGGCGGAAGCGCCACGCACGGCTGAAACGTCGTTCGACATATATTCACCTGTCAGTTCAAATGTGAGGCGTTATGCGGGAAGGCTTATCAAGCGCTTCAAAGGATCTTTGTCTGACTCAGCATCGGCCTGCGACGCATAGGCACCCGATGAAGCCATCAACTCAGCCAGAATTGCTTCGCGATGCTCGTCCACCGCGGGCGCTTTTCTGACTGCCGTGACATCCTCATCGGGTGAGGTGCTCATCTTGACCGGATTGCCGGCTGTTTTCACTTTCCGCTCGGACTTGCCCTGGACATGAATGAACATGTTGCGCGCGTGCAGTTGCGGATGATCGATGACCTTGTCGATCGTGTTGATCGGCGCACAGGGCACGCCAGCCTCGTTCAGCTTGTCGAGCCAGACACTGACCGGCGCGGAGCGGGTCACCCGTTCAACGGTTTCGATCATGACGGGCCGGTTCTGCACGCGGAGGTCATTGGTCAGGAACAGCGGGTCGAGCGCCACTTCCGGCACACCCAAGGCATCTGCCATCAACAGGAAAAGCTGATCGTTGCCCGCGGCGATAATGAATCGGCCATCCTGGGCAGCAAAGCTTTCGAACGGTGCGAGCGAGGGATGCGCGTCGCCAGTTCTCGTGGGCACCTTTGCTTCGACGTCAAATCTGGCAAACGCGGTTTCCATCAGCGCGGCCTGGCAATCGAGCATCGCGATGTCCACGTGCGTGCCTTGTGCGTCCCTGGAGCGCTTGTATAGCCCCGCCAGGATGCCTATCACAGCAAATAGCGCGGCACCGAGATCGCCGAACGCCGTACCCACACGTGCCGGTTGATTGTCGGGCCATCCCGTCAGACTCATGACACCGCCCATTGCCTGCACGACGGTGTCATAGCCCGGCAGATCCTTGAACGGGCCGGTGTGGCCAAAGCCCGAAATCGAGGCATAGACAATGTGCGGATGCGTCCTTGCCAATTGCTCGGGGCCGTAGCCGAGCCGCTCCATCACGCCGGGCCGGAAGTTCTCGACCACCACGTCCGCCTTATCCAGCAGGCGCTCGAGAAGTTCGCGATCACGCGGAGACTTGAAGTCGAGCGCAATGCTTTCCTTTCCGCGGTTGAAGCACATGAAGTACGCCGACTCGTTGTCGACGAACGGACCGAACGCGCGCGTATCGTCTCCCGTGCCCACACGCTCGATCTTGATGACGCGTGCCCCGAGGTCAGCCAGCGTCATCGCGCAATACGGTCCGGACAGCACACGCGAAAAATCGACAACCGTTATTCCTTCGAGGGGCAAGCGCTTCTTCACCCCGGGTTTGTTCTCAGCCATAGCCAGTTCCTGGTTGAATAAGGTCAAACGCCTTCCTGAATCCAGTGCGAAGCTTTCTCGGCGATCATCATCGTCGGGCAGCTCGTATTGCCGCTGGTGATCGTGGGCATCACGCTCGCGTCCACCACACGAAGTCCCGCAACGCCGCGCACGCGCAGATGGCTGTCGA
Source organism: Paraburkholderia sp. WS6 (assembly GCF_030464835.1). Taxonomy (NCBI): domain Bacteria; kingdom Pseudomonadati; phylum Pseudomonadota; class Betaproteobacteria; order Burkholderiales; family Burkholderiaceae; genus Paraburkholderia; species Paraburkholderia sp. WS6. Next base: position 29,828 of record NZ_JALQCK010000027.1, on the reverse strand, counting down.
CAACAACATTCGGATCCGCGAGCGTGCCCATCCGAATCGTACCGACGGGATGGAAGATCGTGGTGGCGATGTCCCCGGCCAGCTTCATGAGTTCGGCGTCGGACTCGTATTGCGCGCCCGGCTTATACTCCTGCGGCCGGTATTTCGCGAGCGCCGCCTGGCTCGCGATGCGTCGCGTCAGGCGAAGGCCATCTACTGCGACTTTCCGATCGTCTTCCGTACTGAGGTAGTTCGGAGCAATGGCCGGTGCATCCTCAAAGTTGCCGCTCTTGATGTGCACCGTGCCCCGGCTCGTGGGGTTCACATTGGCGACACTTGCAGTGAACGCCGGAAACGTGTGCAGCGGCTGCCCGAAAGCGTCGAGACTCAACGGCTGCACGTGATACTCGATGTTGGCGTGCTTCCTTGACGGATCGCTTCTGGCAAAGGCCCCGAGCTGGGAGGGCGCCATGCTCATCGGGCCGGATCGGTGCAGCGCATATTCAAGGCCGATCTTCGCCTTGCCGAGCATATTCGAGGCAAGAACGTTCAACGTGTCGCAGTTTTCAACCTTGTAGACCGCGCGAATCTGCAGGTGATCCTGCAAGTTTTCGCCGACACCAGGCGTGTGTTGAACAATATTGATGCCGTGCTTTTTCAATAGGGATGCCGAACCAATCCCCGAGTGCTGCAGAATGTGCGGCGATCCGATCGCGCCGGCGCTAAGCACGACTTCGCGGGTGACATTCACCGACACAAGCTCGCCATTGCGAACGATTTCCGCACCGGTGCAACGCAGCGCACCGTTGGTGTCGCGTTCGATGTTGAGCTTCTTCACGTGGGCGTTAGTCCACGTCGTGAGATTCGAGCGGTGTTTGATCGGACGCAGGAAAGCCTTTGACGTATTCCAGCGCCAGCCGTTTTTCTGCGTGACATTGAAGTAGCTCACGCCGAAATTGTCACCCTTGTTGAAATCGTCGATGATCGGAATGCCGGCCTGCTCCGCCGCTTCGGCAAACGCATCAAGAATCTCCCACCGGAGGCGCTGCTTTTCGACACGCCACTCGCCGCCGCTTCCGTGAGTCTTTGCAATCGCTTCGGCATTGGCGTTCAGCAGTTCGTGCTGGCTCGGATCGAGCTTGTAGAAGTCTTCGTGAGCCTTGAAGTCCTTCAATGAGTTATTCCACGTCCATTCCGGGTTGTCAGTCAGGTCGGCCCAATGGTCGTAGTCGCGAGCCTGGCCGCGCATGTAGATCATCCCGTTGATACTGGAGCACCCGCCCAACGTTTTGCCACGCGGATAAAGAATCTGCCGGCCATTGAGTCCTTTGTCCGGCTCGGTGCGGAATTGCCAGTCCGTGCGCGGATTGTCGATGCAATACAAATAGCCGACGGGGATATGAATCCACATGTAGTCGTCGCTACCGCCCGCTTCGACCAGAAGAACATTCCGGGTCTTGTCAGCACTCAGACGATTCGCGAGCAGGCTGCCGGCGGAACCGGCGCCAATAACAATAAAGTCAAATGTCGTACTTTCCATTTGCATCCCATTTACCCACGCGAGCGTTTTCCAACGCTGCCGGCATAAATTAGACCGATCGTCTATTAAAATAGAAAAAAATGACGCTAACCCAGTCCAACGAAAAAACCGTCCGCGAAAATGTGCAATGCTTCAGGGCCGCCTTCGAGCCTTGCCCTCAATACTGCGCCTTCCCACCCGATCCAGAAGAACGCCGCAAGTTTCGAACAATCGGCGCCTTCCGCGATCTCGCCCGCCGCCTTCGCGTCCATCAGGCACCTTGCCGTGCGAGCTTCCCAATCGGCGAAAACCTCGCGCAGCCGTACGCAATGACTCTCCGGAAGAACCGCCATTTCCTGCCCGAGATTGCCGACCAGACATCCACGTCGAAAGTTGTAGCGTTTCATCCCTGCCTCCGCATCCGCGACAAAATCGTGGAAGCGCTGCAGCGGTGATTTCGATTTGTCCGTGAAAAACCAGTTGAGCTTTCTCGCGAAATAGGCAGCGTAGCGGTCGATCAATTCGAGGCCAAACTCTTCCTTGCTTCCGAAGTAGTGATAGAACGAACCCTTTGGCACGTTCACGCTGCGCAAGATCTCGTCGATACCCGTGGCAGAAAAACCTTTTTCCGTGAGCGCAGCAACGCCCGCGCGCACGAGAATTTCCCTGGTTTCGCTATGACCAGCAAGGTCCTTCGGTGGGCGCCCTCTACGGCGCGGAACTCTATGCATGTCCATACAGCCGATATTAGACCGCCCGTCTACAAAATTCAACATGAAGTGCCGCGTTGTTACAGATTGCGCAACTCGCAGTGGAACAAGCCCTGCTGTCCGCGCCAGAACGCTCACATCGTACGAAACGGTGAGGCGAGATTTTCACGAGACTGGAACGGTCCTGCAGGTCGCCAATCACATGGCGACCTGCAACCGCTCGAACCGGATTGCGCCTTAGACGAGCGTCAGCGTCACGTCGATGTTGTTGCGCGTTGCGTTCGAATAGGGACACACAACATGAGCCCTGTTGATGAAGTCCTGAGCCGCTTCGCGCGTCATGCCCGGCAACGAAATCTTCAACTCGACTTCGATGCCGAAGCCATTGGGAATGGGACCGATACCGACGATTCCGTTGATCGACACATCAGCAGGGATAGCGATTTTGTCGCGCGCAGCAACGAATTGCATTGCACCGATAAAACATGCGCTGTAACCGGCAGCAAAAAGCTCTTCAGGGTTGGTGCCTTTTTCGCCCTTCCCGCCCAATCCCTTCGGCCTTGTCAGCTTCAGGTCAAGTCCGCCTTCCGGCGCCACGGCGCGGCCTTCGCGGCCTCCGGTCACCTCGGCGTGTGCACGGTACAGAACGTTTTCGATCGACATAGTCAACTCCTTATTGATGGATCGGATAACGGGCGCAACCAGTAGCGCCCCCGTGTTGCTTTAGTGCCCGGCGCTCTGACCGCCGTCGACGTGCAGAATTTCGCCCGTCACGAACAGCGCCGAGTCCAGATACAGGATCGCGTTGACGATGTCGCTCATCTCGCCCATATGGCCCATCGGATGGAGTGCGCCGAGTGCCCCGTGCGTTTCGGGGGCGTGCATCGGCGACTTGATGATGCCGGGGGCAACCGCGTTCGCGCGGATACCGCGCTTCGCATATTCGATTGCGAGTGACTTGGTGGCTGCGTTCAAACCCCCTTTAGTCAGCGACGCCAGCACCGACGGCACACCGTCGATGGCATGCTCGGCCAGGGTCGTCGTGATGCTGACCACGTGGCCGCTGTTGTTCTTCTCCATCTCGGCGATCGCCAACTGCGTGATGTAGAAGAAACCGTTCAGATTCACGCCCGTCACCGAAGCGTAGTCTTCAGACGTATAACCGGTGAACGGCTTGGCGATGAAGACACCGGCGTTGTTGATCAGCGTGTCGATGCGGCCGAAGCGTGCCACGCCCTCGGCAATTACGCGACGCGCCGTCGCCGGATCAGCGATGTCACCCGCCACTGTCACGATGTTGGGATCTTCGGACGGCTTGATGCTGCGTGCCGTTGCGACGATGCGGTAATCAAGCTTGCGGAATGCTTTGACGGTCTCGGCACCAATGCCTTGCGATGCGCCAGTAACAACTACGACCTTTTGCGATGTGTTCATGGAATACCTCGAATATTGGATTGGGCTTTCTTGCCCACCGGGCCGGTGGCTCCGATAGGTGCCTAATCTAGGTGTATTCACGCGCTGAGCAAACACCCGCTATGGACAAACTATTTTGCGTGGGCGGAACAAATCGAATCGAGGTTCGGGGATGGATGGCCCGGCACGGGCCGCACGACGGTTTCATTTCCTGGCTTTGGCAGCGCGCCTTGCGCGCGCCGCTCGCCCTGCGTCACCCTCTGTTCGCGAATGCGAGCACGATGGCGTTGCCCAGTTCATCGGCGACCGGTGCGGCTCCACCCGCCGCAGTGAAAATCGTGAACTCGACATCCGGCAGCGAAGGCAAGCCGGCATCCGGCGGAATCACGCGCAAGCCGTGCACGAGTTGCGTCTGCACGACTGGCGTCACCGCAAAGCCGGCCTGCGCTGCGGCGCACAGACCGGCGCCGCTCGAGCACACCAGCGCGATCCGGTAGTCGCGGCCAGCCCGGGCGAGTGCGGCCAATGCCACTTCACGATACGGGCACGGCTCCGGCAATAGCGCGAGCGGCACTGGAACGCCAGGCGTGAGCGACGCCCACTCGGCGCCTGCCCACACGAGTGGCTCGCGCCAGAGAACCCGTCCAGAACGGCCACCCTCGCAGCGGCCGCCGATCACCATGTCGAGTTCGGCCTGATCCATCGCGTGCAGCAGTTCGGCAGGAATGCCGACCCTGACAGTGAACGCGATGCGCGGGTAGCGAACCGCGAACGCATGCATGACATTCATCAGCCTGACGTTGGCGAGGTCGTCGGAGATACCGACCCGGATTGCGCCCTCGCTGGGTCCGCGAAGCATCTGTGCCCGTGCGTCACGGTTGAGCGCGAGGATGGCACGCGCGTAACCCAGCAGCAGCTCGCCGTCCGCCGTGAGCGTGATCGAACGCGTGGTGCGTGCGAGCAGCTCGCGGCCGGTCTGTTTTTCCAGCCGCCGCAGATGCGCACTGACGGCAGACTGCGTCAGATTGAGACGGGCGGCCGCAGCCGTGAAGCCGCCTTCCTGGACCACGGCCACGAAAGATCGCAGCAGGACGGTATCGAACATGGAATAGCCCCTTCCGATACAGTGCGAATGCAACTGAATGCAGCGATGATACTTCGTTTATATTTTGAATCGAAATATGTTGTGATGGCGGCTCTCAACACACCCGGAGTATTGCCATGCCTACCCTGCTGCATATTGAATCGTCGCCGCGTAAGAAGCGGTCTGCTTCGCTCGACGTCGCACGCGCGTACATGGACGCTTACCGCGACACGCATCCGGATCATCGGATCGACGCGCTCGATCTGTGGTCCGTCGCGATGCCGGAGTTCGACGGCGACGCGCTCGATGCCAAATATGCGGACCTGAGCGGCGCACCGCTCAGCGAAGGCCAGCAGCAGGCGTGGACCAGCATACGGGAACTCGCGCAGCGACTGCACGACGCTGATACGTTGCTGTTCTCAGTGCCGCTGTGGAATTTTTCCATTCCGTACAAGCTCAAGCATTTTATTGACGTCGTGTCACAGCGCGGCATCCTATTCTCATTCGATGAGCGTGGACTGCAGGGCCTGCTGAAGGAGAAGAAAGCGGTGGTCATTTATGCACGTGGCCTCGACTATTCAGTGGGCTCGAGCACGCCCGCCCATTCATTCGATTTTCAGCGGCCGTTCATGGAAGCGTGGTTGCGATCCGTCGGCGTGACCGACGTCAAATCGATTGTGGTCGAGAAAACACTCCTTGGCCCCGAACTCGATCACGCGGCAAGGCAGGCGGCACGCGAGCAGGCAGTGACGCTCGCACAGGCAATTTGATTCGGCAAACGAAATATTGCGCGGCGCACGTGGTGCATCACTTTTCATGAATCAATGTGATACCCGACCACGTGACGCCGCCTCCATTCCTGTTTTTTTACGAGGCACTATTTTGACTACGCTGCTCAAGAAAGGGTTGTTGTCACTCGCCATAGCCGGTGGTCTGCTATCCGCCGCCACTGCACAGGCCGCGTCCGATCCTGATCTCGCGGGCAAGAACGTTGTGCTGGTACATGGCGCTTTCGCGGACGGATCGAGCTGGAACAAGGTGATACCTCTCCTCGAAGCAAAAGGCCTGCACGTGACGTCCGTGCAAAACCCACTGACGTCACTGGGCGATGACGTTTCGGCTGCGACCCGCGCGATTGACCGTCAAAACGGTCCGGTGGTGCTGGTTGGCCATTCGTGGGCCGGGTCCGTGATCACGGCGGCGGGTAACAACGATAAGGTCAAAGCGCTCGTCTACGTCGCAGCGTTTGCGCCCGACAATGGACAATCGGCCAACGACATTCAGAAAGGGCTGCCGGCGCCTGTATGGCTGCCCGAACTGCACAAGGACGCTGCGGGTTTCCTGACGCTGTCCGATAAGGCGATGGCCGAAAATTTCGCGCCCGATGTTTCCCACGCGCAGGCGCTTGTGCTCGCTGCGACGCAAGGGCCGTGGTATTCGGGCTGTCTCGACGAAAAGATTGGTCACGCGGCATGGCATGACAAGCCGTCCTGGTATGTTGTCTCGACGAAGGACCAGATCGTCCCTACAAGCTTCCAGATGAAACTCGCGAAACAGATCGGCGCTACGACCGTGGATGTCGATGCAAGTCACGTACCGATGCTATCGAAACCTCAGGAGGTCGCTGCCGCGATCATCTCGGCCGCACGTCAGGCGAAGTAGCAGCGAATCGGGCCACGGCGGCTCAGGACCCCCGCAACTCACGTACGCCCTTGCCTATCCGCCGCCGCAGCAACGTTCGCAACGTGACGCCATCCGCATAGCCGACCTGCTCGGCAATGCGATCAACGGTGAGCTTGCTGGTTCTGAGCAACTGGACGGCGCGCTCGATCCGCAGGTCCTGAATGTACTCGACCGGCGTTTTACCGAGCACGGCGTTCAAACGTCGCGTCAAGGTCCGCGTACTGGTCGCCAATGCATCGGCGACGACGTCCAGCGCGATTGCCGTGTCGAGGTGTTCCCGCACCCAGCGATCGAATCGCTCGACGAGTGGATCGGAATGAGAGAGGTGATCGGAGATCGCATAGGCGGACTGCGACAGCCGCGAATCGAATACGAGGTAGCGGGCCACGAGTGCCGCAAGCTCAGGGCTATTGTTGCGGATCAACCAGAGTGCAAGGTCGAGATGGCTTAGCGCAGCCCCTGCCGTTAGCACGTTGCCGCTGGGAACGACGATGCGATGCGCGTCCAGGTGCACCTTCGGGTAGCGCTGCCGGAACAGCGGCGAGAGCCACCAGGTGGTCGTGGCTTCGCCACCGTCGAGCAAGCCGCTTTCAGCCAGCACGAAGGTACCCGTACAGGCGGCTGCAATGCGGGCGCCGCCACTGCGCCACGAGCGCAAGGTATCTAGCGCATCGATCACGTCGTTCCGGCCGAGCGCAGGCACGAGATCCTCAGCCGTCGTGCGGTTGAGCGCCGGTACGACGACCCAATCCGGGGCAGGCAGGTCGGTCACATCGTGAACAGGCACTTGCATCCCAAGCGAGGTACGCACCTCGGGACGCACTCCCATCACGGTGATGTCGAAGCCCGCGGTGGCCATTCCCGTGGACCGCGCAAGGCTGTTGGCCATGGTCAAGCCATCGAGCACGGTGGTGAGGCCGGTGTCGAACACCCCTTCGAGTGCGAGGACAAAAATTCGCATGGCGGAATTGATACCAATATTGTCGATTCAGACAGTATTCCCCGTCGCACTCTGTTTGTACAGTGTCGTTCACCGCAGAGCCCCTCATGCGAATACTGGAGAACGAAGATGATCAGGAATGCCTTGTTTGTCCGACTTGAAGCCAAACCGGGGAAGGAGCAGACGGTAGCAGACTTCCTCGCCGCTGGTCTTGAAATGGCGGGCCAGGAAGCGACTACGCCGATCTGGTTCGCTCTCAAGCTATCGCCAACAACGTTTGGCATCTTCGACGCTTTTGCAAGTGAAGAGGATCGCCAGGCGCACCTGCATGGAAGTATTGCCGCTGCCCTGTTGGCACACGCCGACGAGATGCTGGCAAGCCCCCCGTCGATCGAATCGATCGACGTCCTGGGCATGAAGAATCAACTGGCGTGAGTCGTTTGCGCCTTGGCAGCGCATGTCGACCGGAGTTAGTGCTTCAGCACTTACTCCGGTCCCACGCAGAGCGCTCCGGTCCCATGCAAGATTGTTTCCGGCAAGCGTGGCGTCTGCCAGCGTCTGGCGCTCCGATTCAATCGCATTCACATAGATGGAGTAACTCGTGTCGATTCATTACAAACTAGCTGCATTATTCGCCACCCTTGCGCTTTCGAGCGCGTCTTTTGCGCAAGCGCCTGACGTCAAACCGGAACGGATTCGTGGCGATATCGTGTCGTTCAAAGGCGAGATTCTGACCGTGCACCGGAACAGCGGCGACACCGTGTCGATCGATGTCAAGCCGGACGTCGGGGTATCGGCTTTCAAGGCCGCCAAGCTTTCCGACGCCAAAGTCGGTTCGTACGTGGGGACGCCGGCGATCACGGGCAGCGATGGAAAACTGACGGCCACTTCGATGATCGTTTTTCCTGAAGCGGCACGCGGTACGGCCGAAGGGCATTTCGCGTATGACTTCGGTCCCAATAGCACGATGACGAATGCAAACGTGGTGTCGGTTGTCACCGGCACCAGCGGCCGTGAACTGAATCTGTCATACAAGGGCGGCAGCAGCACGGTAACCGTACCGGAAAACGTGCCGGTCGTGACGCCGGTTCCGGTGAGCAAGACAGATCTGACGGCGGGGAAGAAAGTTTTCGCCGTGGTGACACCGGGTGCGAGCGGCGTTTATGACGCGCACGTGCTGTTCGTCGAAAAAGACGGCGTGGTGCCAGCGTTCTAAGGCCTGATGCCGGCCCATAGCGGCCGGTCATGGCGGTGAGCGGCGCCATTTTCTGCAAGTGCATTGCGGTCTTCTTTTCCATTCACTCAACAATCCTAACCGATTGTTGAGTTCCTACTACTCAAGGACTCACATGCGTTTTCCGACGTTACGATCCGCTGCCGCGCAAGCGGCGGCTGCACTCTGCCTGCTTACCACTGCCGCTTCGCCCGCTTTTGCCGCACCGGTCAGGAACATCGTCGTGGTCCATGGCGCATTCGCCGATGCTGCGGGCTGGCGTCCCGTCTATAACATTCTGACGAAGGACGGCTACCACGTGACACTGGTGCAACAACCGCTGACGTCGTTTAACGACGACGTGACCGCCACGAAGCGCGTGCTCGATAGCCTTGACGGTCCGTGCGTACTTGTCGGCCACAGCTATGCCGGCGCGATCATTAGTGAAGCCGGAAACGACGAGCACGTTAAGTCGCTGGTCTACATCGCCGCGCATGCGCTCGACGCCGGTGAAACCATCGGTGAGAACGGCAAGAAGTACCCGGGTGGTCCGCTGTCCATCGTCGGCACGTCGGATCATTTTGTTTATCTGAAACCGGCCGACTATCCGTTGCAGTTCGCGCCCGACCTGCCCCGTGCGCAAGCCGAGTTCGAAGCGAATGCGCAGATACCGCTTGCGGCATCCGAGTTCTCAGCGCAGGTTTCCGATCCGGCGTGGAAGACAAAGCCGAGCTGGTACATGGTCGCGAAAGCCGACAAGATCATCAATCCGGAACTCGAACGCATGTATGCATCGCGTGCTCACGCGACCACGGTCGAAATCAACGGCGCGAGCCATGCGGTGTTTGAATCCCATCCGCGGGAAGTCGCCGCAATGATCGAACAGGCTGCACAGAAATCTGGCGAGTAAGCCGTTGCTCTTCCCCCAGGCGGTACGTATGCCCGTAACTGGAAAGGCAGCGCGTTGGCGCTCTTCCTGTCACGGGCATGCTGCCGATCCGAACGCAAGCCGCCTCACGTAGTCAACAACAAATCTCAAGGCGCCGGATTTGCGTTTCCAACGACGGGCAACCTCATCAATCACGAGATCGCTTTGATCCACGCAACGATTCAACCCGCCTGGGTCCGCATCACGCACTGGATTAACGCGCTCGCCGTCGTACTGATGGTAATGAGCGGCTGGCAAGTCTATGACGCCTCGCCGATCTTTCCAGCCTTGCGCTTTCCTGCCGCCATCACCTTGGGTAGCTGGCTTGGCGGCGCACTACTGTGGCACTTTGCGGTCATGTGGCTGCTGGTGACGAATTTCCTCGTCTACGTCGGGCTGAATCTAGCGTCCGGACGTCTGCGCCGCAAACTGCTGCCGCTCAGCTTCAAGTCACTTACAACCGATCTCGTCGCCGCGCTGCGTGGCAAGCTCGGCCATGAGGACCTCAGCCACTACAACGCCATCCAGAAGCTCGCCTATCTGGTGGTAATCGTCGATATCGCGCTACTGGTGCTCTCAGGGCTGGCCGTATGGAAGTCGGTGCAGTTTCCGCTCCTGCGCACGCTGATGGGCGGGTACGACAATGCGCGCGTCGTGCATTTCATTGCAATGAGCGTGCTGGTTGCGTTCTTCTTCGTGCACGTCGCCATGGTCGCACTGGTGCCGCGCTCGCTGCTTCTGATGATTCGTGGACGGTAGTCATGACTTTTCGAAAACGGCCTGTGAAGCTCGACACGTTTCTTTCGTCTCACGCCGAATCCATCATCAAGGATGCACGCAAAGAACTGAAAGATCCGGCACGCCGCCTGCTCGGAAAACGAATTCTCACGCTCGGCGGCATTGCGCTGCTGTCAGGTTGCGATTTGTCCAATGACAAGTCGGTGAACACCATGCTGCGCAAAATGTCGTTCTTCAACGATGACGTGCAAGCCCTGCTGTTCAATCCGAAAGAGATGGCCCCGACCTACCCGGAGTCGATGATCACACGGCCGTTTCCGTTCAACGCGTTCTACGGCATCGACGACGTGCCCGAAGTCGACGCGGCGACCTACCAGCTCCAGGTAAGTGGCCTCGCGAATGGCAAACGCGTCTGGACGCTCGACGAACTGCGCGCCTTGCCGCAGAAAAGTCAGATTACTCGGCATATCTGCATCGAAGGATGGAGTGCGATTGGCCGCTGGGGTGGCGTGCGCTTCTCCGAGTTCATGAAGCGTGCGGGCATGGACATGACGGCGAAGTATGTGTCGCTGCATTGTGCGGACAACTACTGGACCAGCATCGACATGCCGACGGCGTTGCATGCGCAGACCCTGCTCACGCTGACCTATGACGGTGCGGTGCTGCCGCCGAAATACGGCTTCCCGATGAAGCTGCGTATGCCGACCAAGCTCGGCTACAAGAATCCGAAGCATATCGTCGCGATCAGTGTGACGAACGACTATCCCGGTGGTTACTGGGAGAACCAGGGCTACAACTGGTTCGGCGGTTCCTGAAGGGCTCCTGAATCACGCCGGTTCGCCGTTTGCATCGCCGTGCCCGCCCCTATCAACCCTCGCCGCCAGGCAGCGCGGCATTGAACGCCAATGAGAGCGTGCCCACCAGAATGAGGCTCGATGCCCAGACTGCGTCCAGGTTGAACCAGCTCCGTGACACGAACTTCAGCCCCAGGTAGCGGTAGACCAACCAGGCCAGCAGTCCGCCAACCGCGATCATGGCGATCGCATGGACGCCGGAGACAAGCAGCGCCATGCCCAGATTGGCGTCGATCAGAGTCCGCGCGGCCTGATGCCCTCGATCCATGTCGTAGGACCGGCAAAGGCCGAGGTAGATCGGTACCAGCATCAGTCCGGCGCCGTGCGCGATGGCAACGGCGAAGGACCAGAGCGCAAGCCGCGACGGCGGGATACGCGCGAGTACACGCGGATGGCGCCGCCAGATCAGAAGGCAGACCCCAAAGCCGATGACCAGCAGACTCGCGCCGATCTGGATCTCGCGCTTCCAGGTGAGCAGGATCGCAAGCATGGCGAAGGGCACCATCACCACGAACATGGCCAACAGGTGCCCCGCCGCGAGATACAGGAGTGCGGAGAACAGCGCCCGTGCACGTTTGTCCATCAGCCCGCTCGAAACGGCGAGCGGCCATCCCATCGCCGGGTTGAGCCCGTGATAGAGGCCACTCGCCGCGACGGCTAACCAAAGGGCGATCTGCGGCCAGCCACTGCCAATCAAGTTCCCACCGACGGGTAGCAAAACGAATCGGTCGAGCAGTCGCCGCCTTCGAGCCGGATCTGGTGTGCCCGGTATCCGTCGGGAAACGCGACCCAGTAGTCGTCGGCCAGTGCAAGGCCGCCGCCAGGTTCAGCCCGGGCCATGACCTGGGCCGCCGGCACACCGTCCGGATAGAACTGGTTGTCCCACGTCGAGTAGAGCGAGTTGGTCCAGTAGACACGTTTCCCGTCACGACTGATCTCGACCATCTGCGGACCACCCGCAAAGGTTTTGCCATTCGGATGTGGCGTGCGCCGTACGATCCCGCCGATGTGGACCGATCCCGTGAGCTTCGGCTTACGCGGTTCCGTCACATCGTACTGGCGCATTTCGCCGGTTCCCCAACAGGCGACGTACAGGAATTTGTCGTCGATAGAGAGATCGATATCGGTGACGAGCGGCGGCACCGCGCCGAATCCCTGAAGCAAGGGCGGAAGCAGTTCCGCGGCCGCGGGCTCGGGCGGAATCGTCGCGGTCTTCTCGATGTGAAACTTTCCGCCCTCCCGCCACCAGGTCCAGATCGATCCTTCAAGGTTCGTCGTATCCACCACTACGCCGATGAAGCCGTATTCGCGGCCAGGATCGTGCGCAGGCCGCACTTCGAGCGCCATCTGATGGTTGGCGCCGAGGTCGATCGTCTGCACGTTGCGCCTCGCCCGCAAATCCCAGAAGTGGATGTGGTGCCCGTACTTGTTCGAGAGAAGATCTTCGGGGACGATCCCATTCTCGAATTGCGGCGGCAACGCCCACTCGCTCGACACCATGTAGTCGCGCGGCAGGTTCCACCAGAAATCGTAGTGTTTTTCCTGGGGCCCACGGTCGATTTCCCAGCGGCCGAGGACCTCGAAAGTCTCGCAGTCCATGATGAAAATCCCTGGGGGGCCGTCTGTGCCATCCTTCCCAGCGCCGCCGAGCGTGCTGACGTAGATTCCTTCCGGTCCGCAATGAACGGTGTGGGGACGCGAGTAGCCCGTCTTGCGGAAGATTTCCTCGGGTTCAATGATCTTGTGGATTTTCGCCTGGGTCGGATGGGGCTTGGTGTCCACGATGTAGATGCGCGAGGAGCGCATCCCCGGAATGATCAGATAACGCCGTTCGAGGAAGGCGTGGCCGGTCAGCGGCGACAGTGACGATGAGCAGGCATTCCATCCAAAGTGATGAAATTCGTCCCCCTTGTTCGGCACCGGCACCGTGTGAACCACCTGGCTGTAGGTCGGCGATCCGGGCTTCACATCGACGACGGCGAGCGCATCGGGCTGCGAGAAATCGGGGCTGAGCATCAGCGTGTAAGCGAAGTCTTCCGCTGGCGCATCCATGGCGAGTTTCGGCGATGCGTGGAACGTAGGATCTGGGCGCATTCCCATGACGAGGTCCTCCTGTCGATCTGGTTCGGGGCCGGTAGCGGCGGGAGCGACCGGTTGTTTCGCCAACTTCAGCGCGCCTCGCAATTCGTCATACTTAAGCGCGTTATTGCACTCTCATTGTCGCGCCGGCGGACCGTTAGTGCTGCACGCCCCAACGCCGAACGGTCACGCGCTCGAGCGTATCGAACACCAGATGCTCGATCAGCAGGCCAATCACGATGACCGCAGCCAGCCCCGCGAAAACGCGATCCGTATACAACTCGTTGCGATTCTGAAAGATATACCAGCCAAGCCCACCGCTGCCAGAACTCGCGCCGAATACGAGTTCGGCGGCGATCAGCGTGCGCCAAGCAAAGGCCCAGCCCACACGCAAGCCGGCAAGAATCGACGGCAATGCCGCCGGCACGAGGATCAGCAGCACATGGCGGATACCGGTGAGGCCGTAGTTACGCCCTGTCATACGCAGCGTCGCCGGCACCGATTGAAAACCGGAGTACGTGTTGAGCGCAAGCGGCCACAGCACCGCGTGCACCAGGACGAACAGCAGGCTGCCGGTGCCGAGTCCGAACCAGAGCAAAGCGAGCGGCAACAGCGCGATGGAAGGCAACGGGTTGAACATCGCGGTCAGCATCGATAGTAAATCGCGGCCTATACGCGTCGATACGGCCAGCGACGTCAGAACAAAGGCGAGTGCGGCGCCAAGCAGATAGCCGCGCAGCAGCACGGACATCGACACCGCCGTTTTCTGCAGCAGTTCGCCCGACCAGACACCTTGTACGAAGGCGCTGAACGTCGCGCCGAAAGTCGGCAGCAGCAGATCGTTGTCGACCGCGCGCGCTGCGATTTCCCATATCGCGATCAACACCAGCGCAATCAGCGTCGTGCGCAACCAGCCTTGCGCAAAGAGGCGCTTGCCGAGAGGTAGCGGCGCTTCGAGAACAAGTTCACCGAGCGGTTCGAGTGGGCGCTCATACTCTTCGCGAACCGGCGGCAGCAGGACGATGGGCGTACTCATTGAACGGCCTCCGTTTGTTCGAACAACAGGTGATGGATGCGCGCAACACTGTGCTGAAAGTCGCTGCGCCCGAAACTATCCTGCGAATACTGGTGACTGTTCAGCTCGGCGCGCACGCGACCCGGATGCGGCGACAGCAACAGAATCCGGTTACCGACCACGAGCGCCTCTTCGATTGAATGCGTGACGAACAGTAGCGTGAAGTTCACCTCTTCCCACAGGCGCAGCAGTTCCTCCTGCATCTTGCGGCGGGTCAGCGCGTCGAGCGCGGCAAACGGTTCATCCATCAGCAGCACGCGCGGTTGCATCGCCAGCGCGCGGGCAATCGCGACGCGCTGCTTCATCCCGCCCGACAACGTATGCGGATAGGCATTGGCAAACGAAGCAAGCCCCACCTTGTCGAGATAGTGCAGCGCGTGTTCTTTGGCTTCTGTGCGTGAAAGTTTCTTCGCCACCCGCAGCGGGAAAGCCACGTTCTGCAGAACCGTCTTCCACGGCGGCAACTGGTCGAATTCCTGAAACACGACAATACGATCAGCGCCGGGGCCGCGCACGGCAACGCCTTCGAGCGAGATGCTGCCCGACGTCGGCTGGATGAAACCGGCCACGGCTTTGAGCAGCGTCGACTTGCCGCAACCCGAGGGGCCAAGCAGGACGAAGCGGTCGCCCCCGTACACGTCGAAACTCACGTCGTGGGTCGCGCGAACGATCCGTTCACGCGTGCGGTATTCGAGGTTGACGTGTTCGACCGCGAGCAGTCTTTCGCTGGTCGCCGGAGTGGCCTGCTCAGCATCGTTCGGAAACAGCAAGGTAGGATTGGCCACCATCAGATCGCTCCCTGTAAGCCGACCGCACGCGCCGATGAATAGCCGGCGAAGCTCGATAAGAAAATCACGCTCAACTTCCCGCCGCGGTTGCCGGATCGTCGAAGAAATAATCCTTCCATGACTTGGGCTCGTTTTTGATTACGCCGACGCGATACATGAACTGCGCGAGTCCGAACGTGTTCTGCGGTGCGACCTTGAACTGCACCTGCGGATCCTTGATGACCTTCAGCAGCAGATTGCGGTCGATTTTCGACTGGTTCGTACGGATGTAGATATCGGCTGCGACGTCGGGGTTCGCGGAGATAAAGCGTGCGGCATCCGCCAGCGCATCGACGAATGCGCGATAGGTCTTCGGATTGGTGTCGCGGAATTTTTCTGTTGCGTACAGGACGGTTGCCGAGCTCGGGCCACCCAGCACGTCGTACGAATTCAGCACGATGTGCGCCTTCGGATTGCCGGCGAGTTCCTGCTCCTGAAACGGCGGATTGCCGAAGTGTCCGGTGATTTCCGTGCCGCCTGCGATGATCGCCGCGGCCGCGTCGGGATGCGGCAGCGCCTGCGTGAACTTGTCGAGACGGTTGTAATCCTTGTCGCCCCAGCGTTTCGCCGCCGCGTATTGCAGCACGCGCGATTGCACCGACACATTGACCGCCGGCAGCGCGATACGGTCCTTCTCGGTGAAGTCGGCGATCGTCTTGACATTGGGATTGTTGCTGACGAGGTAGTACGGCAGATTACCGAGCGACGCCACGCCCTTCACGTTCTGCTTGCCATGCGTGCGGTCCCAGATCGTCAGCAAAGGGCCGACGCCCGCACCGGCGATATCCACCGCGCCGGAGAGCAGCGCATCGTTGACCGCGGCGCCACCCGAGAGCTTCACCCAGTCGACCCTGATGTCGAGGCCCTGCTTACGCCCTTCTTTCTCGACAAATTGCTGGTCGCGCGCTACGTTCAGCAGCAGATAGACGATACCGAACTGTTCGGCGATGCGGATCTGCCCTTCGGCGTGCGCGGGTACGGCTGCGCCGAAACCAGCGACACCGATCGACAAAGTAAGCAGCGTTGCGGTCAAACGACGGGAAAAAGACGACCGAATAGCGGTCGGGCGAAACCTGGCAAGCATCGGAACTCCGGTCAGCATGTGGGCGTGTGGGTATGGTTGAGGCGGGCGGCGTTGCCGTCAGAACGGCACGTCGCCTTCAATCGTCGTGCGATACAGTTTGCGGCGCAGATGATCTGGCGTGCCGGCCGCAAGATGCATCAACGAGCGGTTGTCCCAGAACACCATGTCGTGTTCGGCCCATTGATGCCGGTACAGATGCTCGGGGCGCACGCTATGCGCGAAAATTTCCTCGAGTAATGAATTGCTCTCGTCTTCCGGCAAGCCGATCACGCGAGTCGTGAAATGCTCGCTGACGAAGAGCGCGCGGCGCCCGGTCTCAGGATGCGTGCGCACAATCGGCTGCACGACTGGTTTCACTTGTGCGATCTGCTCCGCCGACAGATTCGGCCGCCATGGGCTGCGTTTCTGCAATTCCGCGTATTTCGCGAGATATGTGTGCTCGGCCGAACGCCCTTCCACCGCGTTGCGCAAGTGCGCCGGCAACGTGTCCCACGCGAGGTGCATGTTGGCGAACAGCGTGTCGCCGCCTTCCGAAGGCAGTTCCTGCGCATGCAGCAGCGAGCCGAGGCTCGGCTTCTCCTTGTACGACAGATCGGAATGCCAGTAATGACCGGCGTCACCGAGACCGATCGGCTGGCCGTTCTCGACGATGTTCGAGACGACCAGCACCTCCGGATAGCCCGGCAACTGGAATTGATGCAGCACGTGAATCTGCAACGGGCCGAAGCGGCGGCTGAAGGCAATCTGCTGATCCGGCGTGATGCGTTGATCGCGAAACACCAGCACGTGATGGTCCAGATGCGCA
Organism: Paraburkholderia sp. WS6; assembly: GCF_030464835.1. Lineage (NCBI taxonomy): Bacteria > Pseudomonadati > Pseudomonadota > Betaproteobacteria > Burkholderiales > Burkholderiaceae > Paraburkholderia > Paraburkholderia sp. WS6. Next base: position 12,897 of record NZ_JALQCK010000027.1, on the reverse strand, counting down.
CGGTGAATGCGCGCGAAATCGTCCTGACCCAACGGTTCGCTGAGATCGAGACCCAGAACTTCAGCGCCGACGGGACCGTCGAAAGCGCGAATTTCGATGTGCCGGGCTTGATTGATATGGCCAGTGGCGTTGGCGGCGGTAGGTGTTAAGGCAGTCGTCACAGGAAACTCTTCGTCGAATCTGTTCGAAGGACGCCGGCTAAGGCGAAGTCAGACGAATTTACCGGTGCATGCGCGCGGCGACAACGAAGCAAATCCGATACGGTTATCTGCTTGAGTGATAAACCCGATGCTTTAACGCGCTGCGGGCCGCGTTCAAGCCCCAGATCGCCGCGAGCAGCTTTGCCGCATCGTCGGGATGGCTGCGAACCCACACCCCCGCCGACGTCAACTGCGCGACCAGGATGCTGATCGCATCGGGGTGAGCCGTGGCGAAGAATTGGCGGCGGTCTGCGCGTGAGCGGCACTCACGACGAGCAGCGAAGACAGCGCCGCGCGAGCGAGCAAACGAAAGATAGAAAAGGTCAAGGCTCGAAATTCCGGTCTGGTCAATACGATCAAACCGCGATCGTAACAACGCCGAATCGCATGGATAAGCGAGCGTTTTAACTATGCTTAGCAGGCTAACGCATAACGACGAAAAACTGCGTTGAGAGTCAGTGCGCGTTCCATGCTCTGTCCGGCGTTAGCCGTCCACAGGCGGCTCAAGCCTTCTCCTGATCACGTCGATCAACGCGCGTACCTTTGCCGTCGGATAACGGGTAGGCGGAAACACCGCGTAGATGCCCTTGGGCTTGCCGGCCCAATCCGGCAACAGGCGGACCAGCCGACCCGCCGCCACGTCTTCCGCGATCGAAAAATCAGTCAGCAATCCGAAGCCACCGCCCACCAGTGTCGCCGCACGGGCGGCATCGGCCGTATTCACCAGCAGAACATTCTCGCAGCGCACGCTTTGTCTTGTGCCTTTCGCCCGCTGCAACTCAAGCGTCAGCGGATGCGGCAAGACAGATAGCGCGACATGAGGCATGGCAGCGAGCGCAGCCGGCGTCTTCGGCTTACCCCACGTATCGATGAATTCCGGACTCGCGACGATCCATTTGACGAAACCACCGAGCTTCACGGCGCGATAGCCCGAGTCGGCAAGTTGCCCCAGACGGATGGCCACGTCGATGCCTTCCGCGATCAGATCCACATAGTGGTCGTTGCAAACCAGTTCGATGTCGAGTTCCGGATACGTACGGCGCATCTCCACCAGCGCGGGCGTCACCACCAACGCCCCGTAGTCGATCGGCGCATTCACGCGCAACGTGCCGCGTAACGGCGCCGATTCCCCCGACACGGCCGATAGCGCTTCCTCCGCCGCCTGCAAGATCTTGCAACTTGCCTCGTAGAAGGCGCGCCCGCTTTCGGTCACGCTGAGCCGCCGCGTCGTTCGGACCAGCAGACCCGCGCCGATTTCGCGCTCGAGCCGCTGCAGGTGCGTGCTGACCATGGTTTTCGTGAGGCCGAGACGCGCGGCCGCCGCGGTGAACGAGCCCGCTTCCACCACTGCAACAAAAATCGCAAGGCGGTTCAGATTGACATCTTTTAGATCTGCCATTCGCCGATTGTCCATCTTTGATTGATTATGTTTTCTAGCTTAGCAGTCTTCTGCGCGGCACCGCGAGCCGGTACGCTTACCCCATTCCAGTCGACGGTTGTCGGCTTTTCCCGCTCCAGGAGCTTTCAATGTCAGCCGCCCAACCCGCCCAGCCGATCCGCCTTCACACCACGCTCCTCTCCGGGCACGGGCACCGCGTCAAGTTGTTCCTGACATTACTCGATCTGCCTTTTGAAGTGATCGAATTGAACATGGCTGCCGGCGACAATCGTCGCCCGGAATACCTGAAGCTCAACCCGTTCGGCCAGGTGCCGACAATCGAAGATGGCGAGACGGTGCTGTTCGATTCGAACGCAATCCTCGTCTATCTGGCGAAACGCTATGGCGACCCGTCATGGCTGCCGGAAGACGCGCTTGGCGCCGCCGCCGTGCAACGCTGGCTCTCGCTCGCCGCCGGCCAGATCGCTTACGGACCGTGCGCAGCGCGGCTGGTGACGGTATTCGGTGCGCCGCTCAATCTCGACACCGCGCAGAAGATCGCCCACAAGCTATTCGACGTGCTCGACGCCGAGCTTGCCGGCAAGAATTTCGCCGCGGGGGACCATGTGAGCATCGCCGACATCGCCGCGCATACGTATATCGCCCATGCGCCGGAAGGCGGCGTCTCGCTCGAACCGTACCCGAACATCCGGGCGTGGCTCCGCCGTGTCGAAGCGCTGCCACGCTTCATCGCGATGCCTGCAACGAAGGCCGGACTGCTCGCCGCGTAACCAGAGAAATGCGTAAGCCCTGACGGGCAGAGGCCGATATGTCCCAGCATTCTTCCAGCACGCCGCGCGGCTGGGACGCCGCCGAGTCGCCGTTTCACGCCGCCGAACTCCTGGTACAGCAACATGTGGGAGTAAACGAAGAGGCGGAGTCGATTGGCCGTCGAGGCATCCGTCGCCATATGCCGGATCAGCATCGGCAGTTTTACGCCGAACAGCCATTCATGGTGTTCGGCGGGCTCGATGCAAACGGCCAGCCGTGGGCAACCCTGCGCGCAGCCGAACCGGGCTTTGTATCGTCGCCGGACCCGCGTACGTTGCGGATCGATGGCGGCGTTTTACCGGGCGATCCACTGGCCGGGTACTGGCAGCCCGGCATGATGATTGGCGGCCTGGGCTTGCAAGCGCAGACTCGCCGGCGCAATCGCGTCAACGGCGTGGTGTCGTCGGTAGATGGCGATACGGTCACGCTCGAGGTCATGCAAAGCTTCGGCAACTGCGCAAAATATATTCAAAGCCGTACGCCGACGTTCGTTGCACGCGGCGCAACCGGCACGCAGACACCCGTTGAAACGTCGACCCAACTCAGCGCAGCGGACCGCGCATTGCTGGCCAACGCGGATACTTTTTTTATCGCGAGCGCGAACGTCAGCGAGGATGCGGGCCCGGCTCGCGGCGCCGATGTTTCGCATCGCGGCGGCATGCCGGGCTTCGTGCGTATTGACGACGCGACCACCCTGACAACGCCCGATTTCAGCGGCAACCGCTTGTTCAACACACTGGGGAATCTGCTTCATGATCCGCGCGCCGGCTTGTTGTTCGTAGACTTTGCGAGCGGTGACATGCTGTACGTCGCGGCCCTCGCCGAGATCGTCTGGGACGGTCCGGAACTGGTTGAGTTTCCATTGGCCGAGCGGCTGGTGCGCTTTCGTATTACCGAAGTGCGGCGCAGCCGCCAAGCGTTACCGTTTCATTGGTCGGAAGTCGGCTATGCGCCGCAGTTCGTGACGCCGGCTTCACTGGCCGCTTCGGTGCCCGCTCCACTGCCTGCTTCGCTGCCCGATCCCCTGTCGGCCTCACCGCTCGATTTCCTGCCTGCTTCAACGCTCGAATCGCCGTGGAAGAAGCTCAGGATCTCCGCCGTGCACGAAGAAACGCCCATGATCCGCTCGTTCTATTTTGAATCGACGGACGGCTCACCGTTGCCGGCGTACGAGCCCGGGCAATACTTGCCGATCCGCGTGCCGATCGACGGCTTGGACAAACCGCTGACGCGCACCTATACGCTGTCCGACGGGAGCAACCGGCGGCAGTACCGGATCACCGTGAAACGCGACGGGGTCGGCTCAGCCTGGCTGCATGACCGCTTCGCCGCCGGCATGCAGATCGAAGCGATGGCACCGCGTGGCGCATTCACCTACGATTCAGCCAGCCTGCGCCCCGCCGTGTTCATTTCGGCGGGTATCGGCATCACGCCGATGATCACGATGCTGCATCACGCCATTGCCGCGCGCGAGCCGCTTAGTCCGCCCAGGCCGCTGCATTTCTTCCATGGCGCGCGACGCGACGTCGATCGACCGTTCAGTGCGCACCTGCAGGACCTCGCGTCGCGCCATCCGGCGGTCTCGATGCACCTGTTCGACAGCGCCACCGATCCAGCCACCCACGCGCCTTCCGGCACCCTGCCCGGTCGCGTGACCCTGGCTGAAATCAAGCGCGCACTGCCCTTCGACGACTACGACTTCTATCTGTGCGGTCCCGAGTCGTTCATGCGTGAACTGTATGAAGGATTGCGCGCGCTTAACGTCGCTGATAACAGAATCCGCTTTGAGGCGTTTGGACCGGCAACGATCAAACGTACGCAGGCAACCCCACCGGCGGTGGCGGAAAACGCTCAAAGCTCGCGCCCCGCACACGTGCCGGCAAGCGATGGGGCGGCCATACCCGTCACGTTCGCGCGATCGCAGCGCACGGTCCAATGGCTACCGGAGAACGGCACGCTTCTCGACCTCGCCGAAGCATGCGGGATCGCCGCGCCTTCGAGCTGCCGGTCCGGGATATGCGGCACCTGCTCCACGCGCGTGTTAAACGGGCGAGTCGCCTACGAAGAACCCACGGACGCCCCCATCGACGCAGGCCACGCCCTCATCTGCATGGGGCGGCCGGTTGCCGACGACGTCGCCGCGAAAGACGGACTGTCGCTGGAACTCTGAATGACGGGCCCGCCGTCATGAGGCAAAATCGGACTACGCATGCGGCCACGCAGGTGCCTACTGTTTCCGATCGGTAAGATCAAGCGGGTGCCCGGCATTTTTACAGCAAATGCCGGTTTTCCCACATACCGAAAGCTTACGGCCAGTCATCCTGATGACTCGGGCGTGCGGCGGGAGGTTGTCATGTCGGTATATGTCGATGAAGGATTCAGGCCGTGCGTCACGGAATGCGCAACCGTCGCCTTCCGCGTCTGTTATGACGATCGAGTGCAGGTCTTCGAGGTCAGCGCCGAGGCGTTGATGACCTATTGCGGGGCCGCGAGCAAGCGGCGCACGGATTTGCTCGTCGCGTTCGAAGACGCCCAACTGGAAATATTGAAGGTGGTGGAGTGCAAGTGGCCGTTCAAACAGACCGAGCCCGTGCGCCTCGGGCTCGACGAATTTCGAATGGTCAGACATTAGGTATGCCAGAATCGCGTCCATGACCTGGATCGCCGCCCTGCCGATGTACAACGTGACGCCCGCGCTTGCCACTGTGTGGCGCGAGTGGTTAGACGACGTCTTGCGCATGGTGAGCCCGGACTGCCGCATCGTCGAGCCCGACGAGGAACTCCATGGTTTCTGGCGGCGCCCTAACGTACTGCTCTCGCAAACCTGCGGTTATCCATTGATGCATGGATTGATCGAGCAGGTTCAGGTCATCGCCACGCCGCAATTCGATGCGCCGGGCTGCGCAGGGGCGGATTATTCGAGCGTCCTGGTGACGCGGGCGGATGCGCAGTTCGATTCACTTGCGGCTTGCCGTGGCGCGCGTGCCGCCTACAATCAGGACGATTCGAATAGCGGCATGAATGTGTTTCGCCACGCGGTGGCGCCGCTTGCGCGCGACGGCGCGTTTTTCAGCGCGGTCCTGCGCACCGGCTCGCATCTCGGATCGTTGCGGGCGGTGGTCGACAATCGCGCAGACGTCGCCGCAATCGACTGCGTGACGTTCGCCTTTGTCTGCGATGAATTGCCGGAATTGGCGCAAAAGGTTCGGCAAATCGGCTTGACGGCAGCATCGCCGGGTCTGCCTTTGATTGCGTCCAACAACGTGCCGTCCGCGACGATCGAGACGCTGCGCGAGGTACTCAACGAAGCGCACCGTGCCCAGCCCGAGCGTGCCAAACGCCTGCGTTTGAAGGGTTTTTCCGCGTTGCCGCTCACCGACTACGCACGGATCGAGCAACTCGAAAACGAAGCGCGCGCCGCCGGCTACGCGCGCCTCGCTTAAGCACGGCCGTTAGCCCACATCCAGCACCAGAAGCTGCGCCCCGTCGGCAACCTGATCGCCAACCGCATACAGGAATTCCTTTACCGTACCTGCCGCCGGCGCGCCGATCGTGTGCTCCATCTTCATCGCCTCCATCACGATCAGCGGCGTGCCCTTCTCCACCACCGTGCCCGGTTCGACCAGCAGCGCGATCACCTTGCCCGGCATCGGTGCGGTCAAGCGGCCTTCGCCACCTTCAGCATCCGCGGCATGGGCGAGCAGGTTCTGCCACTCGAACGCCAGCGCCTCGCCGAGGCAGAACACGTGGAACGTGTCGCCGTCGATGAAAACACGCCCGGTGACCCGCGCATCGCCGATCGTCGCGCGGTATTCGTGCTGGCCGGTGCCTTCCGACCAGGTGAAGCCTTCGCGCACACCGTCGTGTTCGAGCGTTTGCGTGGCGCCGTCGCGGGCGAACGTGGCCGTGAAAACGCTTTCGTTTTCGACGTCACGCCAGCCGAGCGTCTGCGTATAGCCACTGTTCAGACGCCAGTGCGATAGTGCATCCCACGGCGACGCGCCGTGCGCCGTGCCGCCTTCACGCGTCAACAATGCGGCGCAAGCGAGCGCCAGCGCTTCCTTGAAGGGCTTTTTCACGGGCGCGAACAAGGCATCGTGATGACGCTCGATCAAACCCGTATCGAGATCGCCAGTCGCAAACGGTTCGCTCGTGACAATGCGTTGCAGGAACTCGACGTTGGTGTGCGGGCCGACCACTTCGCAGGCACGCAGCGCACGATTCATCCGCGCGAGCGCCTCTTCACGCGTCGCGCCGTGGACGATCAGCTTGGCAATCATCGGATCGTAGAACGGCGTGATGGCGTCGCCTTCGCGCACGCCGCTGTCGATACGCACCGGCGCCTTGCGACCCGGTTCGCCTAGGCCGGCCGCGCCGATGGTGAATTCGACGCCTTCGGGCATGCGCAAATGCTTGAGCGTACCCGTCGACGGCAGGAAGCCACGGGCCGGATGCTCGGCGTAAATACGCGCTTCGATCGCGTGGCCGTCGATTTTCAGTTGCTCTTGCGAAAGCGGCAGCGGTTCGTCGGCGGCGACGCGCAGTTGCCATTCCACCAGATCCTGGCCCGTCACCATTTCCGTGACCGGATGCTCGACCTGCAGGCGCGTGTTCATCTCCATGAAGTAGAAGTCGCCCGTGCTGGTCATGATGAACTCGACCGTGCCCGCGCCCACGTAATTCACCGCACGCGCGGCGGCCACGGCCGCTTCGCCCATCTCGCGTTTGACTTCCGCGGACAAACCCGGTGCCGGCGCTTCTTCCAGCACCTTCTGGTGACGGCGTTGCACCGAGCAATCGCGGTCGAACAGATACACCGCGCCGCCGTGACGGTCCGCGAATACCTGTACTTCCACGTGACGCGGCCGCGTCAGATACTTTTCGATCAGCACGCGGTCGTTGCCGAAACTGCTGGCCGCTTCGCGTTTGCACGACGCCAGTGCCGCCGCGAAATCTTCAGTGCGCTCGACCACGCGCATGCCTTTGCCGCCGCCACCCGCGCTCGCTTTCAGCAAGACCGGATAACCGATCGCATCGGCTTCGCGATGCAGCAACTCAGGATCCTGATCGTCGCCGTGATAACCCGGCACGAGCGGCACGGCCGCCGCATGCATCAGCGCCTTCGCGGCCGCCTTCGAGCCCATGGCGGCGATCGCTTCGACCGGCGGTCCGATGAATACGATGCCGGCCGCTTCGCAGGCGTGCGCGAAGTCTTCGTTTTCCGACAGGAAGCCGTAGCCCGGATGCACCGCCTGTGCGCCGGTCGCACGCGCGGCTTCGATGATGCGCTCGACCCGCAGATAGCTTTCCGCCGCGGTCGAACCGCCGATATGTACCGCCTCGTCACATGCGGCCACGTGTTTCGCGTTGGCGTCCGCATCGGAATACACGGCCACGCTCGCGATACCGAGCCGCTTGCAGGTCGCGGCGACCCGGCAGGCAATCTCGCCGCGGTTGGCAATCAGGATCTTGTTGAACATGAGGTGTCTCGGTGAAGTGTCCCGTTCGGGGCTGTGTTGTTCTGGCGAAGGCCGGACAGCGCCCTGGAGTGGAGGCTTGCCCGCGCTTCAGGTGCGCTTCAGGTGCGCTTCAGTTACGCTTCAGTTACGTTTCAACGGCATGTCAATCGCGCCAGGACGGCGTGCGCTTTTCGAGGAACGACGCGACGCCTTCACGGCCTTCCGCACCGGCTCGCGTGCGGGCGATGCGCGCCGCCGTGTCTTCGATCATGGCCTCGTTCAACTCATGGCCAGCGATGTCCTGCACTAGCTGCTTGCAGGCACGCACCGCTTGCGGACCGTTTGCGCAAAGCGTCTCGGCGATCTGCTGCACGGTAGCGTCGAGTTGTTCCGCACTGACTGCTTCGCTAACCAGGCCGAGGCGGAATGCCGTCGCGCAATCGAACTGCTCAGCGGTCGTGAAGTAGCGGCGCGACGCCTGCTCCCCCAACGCACGGATCACGTACGGCGCGATGGTCGCCGGGATCAGGCCGAGACGCGCTTCCGACAGGCAAAAACGCGCGCTCTCTACCGCAACGACGATATCGCACGCCGAGATCAGACCCATGCCGCCCGCGTAGGCGTCGCCGTTCACCCGTGCAACCACCGGTTTGCTGCAGCGATAGATCGACGACAGCATGTTCGCCAGCAGCATCGCGTCGGCACGGTTCTCGTCGTCCGAGTAGCCGGCCATCTTCTTCATCCAGTTCAGGTCGGCGCCTGCGCAGAATGCCTTGCCGTTCGCGGCGAGCACTACTGCGCGCACGTCGTCGCGCACGTTCAAGGCCGTGAAGACCGAGGTGATTTCGGCGATCATCGTTTCGTTGAACGCATTGCGCACGTCCGGCCGATTCAGCGTGACCGTGGCGATCTGCCCGGCGAAAGCGACATTCAGCGTTTCGTATTGCATCGTTGCAGCTCCTGCGCTTTGCGCTCTGTCACATTCTGAACACGCCGAAACGCGTGTCTTCGATCGGTGCGTTCATCGTCGCCGAGAGGCCGAGGCCAAGCACATCGCGCGTTTGCGCCGGATCGATCACGCCGTCGTCCCACAGACGAGCGCTTGCGTAGTACGGGTGACCCTGATGCTCGTATTGGTCTCGGATAGGTTGCTTGAACGCCTCTTCTTCTTCGGCGCTCCACGAACCGCCCTTGCCTTCGATGCCATCGCGCTTGACCGTGGCCAGCACCGACGCCGCCTGCTCGCCGCCCATCACCGAAATGCGCGCGTTCGGCCACATCCACAGGAAGCGCGGCGAATACGCGCGGCCGCACATGCCATAGTTGCCTGCCCCGAACGAACCGCCGATGATCACCGTGAACTTCGGCACCTTCGCCGTGGCCACGGCCGTCACCATCTTCGCGCCGTTACGCGCGATGCCTTCGTTTTCGTACTTGCGGCCCACCATGAAGCCCGTGATGTTCTGCAGGAACACGAGCGGAATCTTGCGCTGGCAGCACAGTTCGATGAAGTGCGCGCCCTTGAGCGCCGACTCCGAAAACAGAATGCCGTTGTTCGCGATGATGCCGACCGGGTGCCCCCAGATATGCGCGAAGCCACACACGAGCGTGGTGCCGTAGCGGGCCTTGAATTCGTCGAAAGCGGAATCGTCGACAATGCGCGCGATCACCTCGCGGATATCGAACGGCTTGCGCGTATCGACGGGAATCACGCCGTACATGCTCTTCACGTCGTAGCGCGGCGGCTTCGGCTCCTGCAATGCCACCGGCACCTGCTTCGTGCGATTCAGATTACCGACGATGCTGCGCGCAATACCCAGTGCATGTGCGTCGTTCTGCGCGAGATGATCGACCACGCCCGACAGACGCGTATGCACATCGCCGCCACCGAGGTCTTCCGCGCTCACCACTTCACCGGTTGCGGCTTTGACGAGCGGCGGGCCGCCGAGAAAAATCGTCCCCTGATTCTTGACGATGATCGATTCGTCGCTCATGGCCGGCACGTAGGCGCCGCCTGCCGTGCACGAACCCATCACGACGGCGATCTGCGGGATGCCTGCCGCGGACAGATTCGCCTGATTGAAGAAGATGCGGCCGAAGTGATCGCGATCGGGAAACACGTCGTCCTGATTCGGCAGATTCGCCCCGCCCGAGTCGACCAGGTAGACACACGGCAAATGATTTTCAGCAGCGATTTCCTGCGCCCGCACGTGCTTTTTCACGGTGACGGGATAGTACGTGCCGCCCTTGACCGTCGCGTCATTGCAGACGATCACGCACTCCTGCCCCGCGATGCGGCCAATGCCCGTGATGACGCCAGCGCCCGGCGCATCGTTGTGATACATGCCGTAGGCCGCGAGTTGCGAGAACTCGAGAAACGGCGTGCCCGGATCGAGCAGTTTCTCGATGCGCTCACGTGGCAGCAGTTTGCCGCGGCCCGTGTGTTTGTCGCGCGCCGCTTGCCCGCCGCCCAGCGCGAGTTTCTCGACCTTCGCGCGAAGATCGGCGACCAGCGCTTCGAGCGCCGCCGCATTGGTGCGGAAGTCGTCCGAGCGCGGATTCAGCTTTGATTCGATGATCGGCATTGCGTGGATTCTCCTATGTCGATCGGAGTTGGATGCAAAGCTCTTACTCCGATCCCATGCAAAGTGCGGCTCAAGCCGTTTCGGCAAACAGTTCGCGGCCGATCAGCATGCGGCGGATTTCGCTCGTGCCCGCGCCGATTTCATAGAGCTTCGCATCGCGCCACAGACGGCCGACCGGATACTCGTTGATATAGCCATTGCCGCCGAGAATCTGGATCGCCTCGCCGGCCATCCAAGTCGCTTTTTCAGCGGTGTAGAGAATCACGCCCGCACAGTCCTTACGCACCTGGCGCACGTGTTCCTTGCCGAGCGTATCGAGTTGACGGCCCACAGCGTAGAGATACGCGCGGCACGCTTGCAGCGTGGTGTACAGATCGGCGACCTTGCCTTGAATTAGCTGGAATTCGCCGATCGGCTGGCCGAACTGCTTGCGGTCGTGGATATACGGCACGACCGCGTCCATGACTGCGACCATGATGCCGGTCGGGCCACCGGCAAGCACGGCGCGTTCGTAATCGAGGCCGCTCATCAGCACCTTCACACCGCCGTTCAACTGGCCAAGGATATTTTCTTCCGGCACTTCGACGTCCTGGAACACCAGTTCGCCGGTATGCGAACCGCGCATGCCGAGCTTGTCGAGTTTTTGCGCGACCGAGAAACCCTTCATGCCCTTCTCGACGATAAACGCGGTAATGCCCCGCGAATTCGCTTCGGGATCGGTTTTGGCATAGACGACCAGCGTGTCGCAATCCGGGCCATTGGTGATCCACATTTTCGTGCCGTTCAGCACATAGTGGTCGCCCTTCTTGTCCGCGCGCAGCTTCATGCTGACGACGTCCGAACCCGCGTTCGGTTCGCTCATGGCGAGCGCGCCGATGTGTTCGCCGGAGACCAGCTTGGGCAGATATTTTTCCTTCTGCACTGCCGTGCCGTTGCGATGAATCTGGTTGACGCACAGATTCGAGTGCGCCCCGTATGAGAGACCGACCGATGCCGACGCGCGCGAGATTTCTTCCATCGCGACCATGTGCGCCGTGTAGCCCATATTCGCGCCGCCGTACTCCTCCGAGACCGTCATGCCGAGCACGCCCAGGTCGCCGAATTTGCGCCACAGGTCCATGGGGAACTGATCCGTGCGATCGATTTCCGCGGCGCGCGGGGCGATTTCTTTGGCGGCGAATCCGGCGATGCTGTCGCGCAGCATTTCGATTTCTTCGCCGAGCGGGAATTGCAAACCGGGCAGGTTGCTCATTGCAGTGTCTCCAGAGTTCGTTGGCGGACCGGCTTAGCCTGGGTGGGTGCCGGCCCGTCTGAGTGCGGCTCAGCGGACGGCGGCGGCCTTATGGGCCGCCTTTACCACCCCGCACGAGGCGCGAAACGTTCAAGGCGCATTTCACGCCAGATTTACGTAAGCGTCAAGTGGTATTTTTGAGTATCACTCAGAAACTGGTTGGCATGCGTCTGGAGCCGCTATACAGTGATGGGATGGGTGTCACCGAGGCGATTGGCCTCACAAATCTGAACTGGACTCATATGACGGTTGCCATGAAGGCTGAGTTACCTGCCTCGCGCCGCCAGCCGGCCGGGCGCAAGTCTCAGCAGCGCGTGAGGGAGATCTTGCAGGCGGGGCGCGACGTGTTCTCCGAGAAGGGCTACGAGCGCGCGACGACGGCGGAGATTGCGCAGCGCCTGGGGATTTCCGAGGCGACGGTGTTCAGTTATTTTCGCGGCAAGCGCGAGTTATGCGCGCGGGTGATTGGCGACTGGTACGACGAGATCATTGAAGCGATCGAGTCGGGGCTGCCGCGGGATGGCAGCGTGCGGCAGCAGTTTGCTTTTATTGTGCGGACGCATTTGCGGTTGATGCTGGTCAATGGCACCGACCTGTGTGCTTTGGTGTTGTCCGAGGGCCGGGCCCGGCATCATGAGTTGAGTGAGGCGCTGACGGAATTGCAGCGGCGGTATACGGCGCCGTTGATGCGGGTGTTGGCGCAGGGCCAGGAGACTGGGCAGATTCGGGCTGACATGCCGTTGAGGTTGTTGCGGTCGATGGTGTTTGGGCCGATGGAACATGTGCTGTGGGACGCTACGCTGGCTAATCGGCATATCGATATTGACGCTACCGCGGGTCAGTTAATCGATGTTTTATGGGCGGCTTTGATGCCGCCGGATTTGGAGGTCAGTGCTTTGCAGCAGTTCAGGGCGGAGGTTGTTGAGGCTAATCGGCGGTTTGATGAGGCGGCTCGGGCGCCTCGTGGTGGATAGTGGTTTTGGTTTTTTGCGTTTTTTGTCCGCGCGGCGCTTTTTGTCAGTGTTCTTAGGGCTTTGGCCTTTCCTTGTTCTGGCTTTCGTGCCTTTCCTTGTTCTGGCTTTCGTGCCTTTCCTTGCATTGTTAGTGGTCTATTAGCGTTGCCCCTGTGCGGGGCGGCACCTACTTCTCTTTG